>JACDCN010000251.1 GCA_013817555.1 Actinomycetota bacterium | reverse complement strand
TCTTGAAGCGGTTCATGATCCCGTGGATCCGGTCGCCTGCGAAGAGCCGAACGAGGTCGTCCTGCGCCGAGAGGTAGAACCGCGACTCGCCCGGGTCGCCCTGGCGACCTGAGCGCCCGCGGAGCTGATTGTCGATCCGGCGCGCCTCGTGCCGCTCGGTGCCGAGCACGTACAGGCCACCGACGTCGACGACGCCCTCGCCGAGCTTGATGTCGACGCCGCGGCCGGCCATGTTCGTCGCGATCGTGACCGCGCCTGGCTGGCCCGCGTCTTTGATGATCTCGCTCTCGCGCTCGTGCTCCTTCGCGTTCAGGACGTTGTGCGGAATGCCCTTTCGCTTGAGCAGCTCCGCCAGGAACTCCGATGTCTCGACGGCGATCGTGCCCACCAGGACTGGCTGTCCCTCCTCGTGACGCTCGACGATGTCGTCGAGCACGGCCTGCCACTTCGCCTCGACCGTCTTGAAGATGAAGTCGTTCTCGTCCGCTCGCGCCACCGGCTCGTTCGTCGGGATCTCGACCACGTGGAGGTTGTAGATCTCGACGAACTCCTTCTCCTCCGTCTTCGCCGTACCCGTCATCCCCCCGAGCGTCTCGTACAGTCGGAAGTAGTTCTGGAGCGTGATCGTCGCAAGCGTGACGTTCTCCTCACGGATGCGAACGCCCTCCTTCGCCTCGATCGCCTGGTGCAGTCCTTCGCTCCAGCGCCGGCCTTCCATGATGCGGCCGGTGAACTCGTCGACGATCTTGACCTCGCCCTCCTGCACGACGTAGTCGACATCGCGCTTGTACAGCGATTGAGCCTTGAGCGCCTGGGTCAGATGGTTGACGAGGAGAACGTGGCTCGGCTCGTACAGGTTGTCGATCCCGAGGGCGTCCTCGACCGCGGCGATGGCGGTCTGCGCGGGCGAGACGGTCTTGAACTTCTCGTCGTAGAGGTAGTCGGCGCCGGAGGTCTCGGTCTCGTCTTCCCCTTTTGCGGACTTGCGAGTCGCGGCCTTGCCGTCGAGGCTCAGGACCACGCGCGCGAACTGGTAGTACGTCGAGGCGGCCGTCTCCGGCTCGCCGGAGATGATGAGCGGCGTGCGCGCCTCGTCGATCAAGATCGAGTCGACCTCGTCCACGATCGCGTACGCATGGCTGCGCTGGACGGTGCCATCCAGCGAGACCGCCATGTTGTCGCGCAGGTAGTCGAACCCGAACTCCGAGTTCGTCCCATAGACGACGTCGCAGGCGTAGGCCTCGCGACGCCCGGCGAACGGCATCATGTTCTGGATCGAGCCGACCGACGAGCCGAGGAGCTCGTACACCGGGCGCGTCCACTCCGAGTCGCGCTTGGCGAGGTAATCGTTGGTCGTTACGAGATGGACCCCGTGACCCATGAGCCCGTTCAGATAGAGCGCCTGGACAGCCACGAAGGTCTTCCCCTCGCCCGTCTTCATCTCGGCGATATCGCCCTCGTGGAGCACGATCCCGCCCATCAGCTGCACGTCGAACAGGCGGACCCCGATCGTGCGCTTGAACGCCTCCCGCACTGCGGCGAACGCCTCGAAGATGATGTCTTCGAGCGTCTCTCCGTTCTCGAGCCGCTGCTTGAACTCGGCGGTCTTCCCGGTCAGCTCGGCGTCCGAGAGCGCTTCGAACTCAGGCTCGAGCGTGCCGATGTAGACGGCCTGCTCTTGGAGACGCTTGAGGCGCCGCCCCTCGCCCATACGGAGGACGCGCTCGAACTTCCCGAACGACTGGGTGGACACGAGCCTAGGGTACCGGCTCGGGTTCCGGGTGGTCCGCCTCCTGAGGCCCTCGACGGCGGGCGTGGCCGTCTCCTACACTCCCGACAACGCCGATCGACCAAGGAGCGGGAGATGCGCAGAGCGTTCATATCCATCCAGATGGCAATCGCCACCTATTCAAAGGATATGACGCGTAATGCGAACGTTGAACTTGGGGATTTTGGCGCATGTAGACGCCGGTAAGACAAGCCTGACCGAGCGACTGCTCTACATCGCCGGTGTCATCGACGAGATCGGCAGAGTCGATCACGGCACGACTCAGACCGATTCCTTGGAACTGGAACGGCAACGCGGTATCACGATCAAGTCCGCAGTTGTGTCGTTCGTCATCGACGACGTCACGGTCAATCTGATCGACACGCCCGGCCACCCGGATTTCATCGCCGAGGTGGAACGGGTGTTGAGCGTGCTCGACGGCGCCGTGCTGGTGATCTCCGCTGTGAAAGGCGTGCAGGCGCAGACCCGTGTGTTGATGCGGACGCTGCAGCGGCTCCGCATTCCCACCCTCATCTTCGTGAACAAGATCGACCGCGGCGGCGCGAACGGTGACCGCGTCCTGCAGGGCATCTCCGAGAAGCTGACGCCGGCGATCGTCCCGACGGGATCGGCGTGCGACCTCGGCATGCGCAGTGCTGGTTTCACCCCCTACGGTGCGGCCGACGTCGCGTTCACAGCCGGCCTGGCCGATCTCCTCTCCGACAACGACGAGGCGATCCTCGCCGCGTACGTCGACGACGAGACGACAGTTTCGTACCGCCGACTCCGCGACGAGCTTGCGGCGCAGACCAAGCAGGCTCTGGTGCATCCAGTGTTCTTCGGCTCGGCAATCACGGGCGCGGGCGTGGACTCGCTGATCGCCGGCATCACCGAGTTGCTGCCCGCCGCCGAAGGCGATGTCGATGGCCTCGTTTCGGGCACCGTCTTCAAGGTCGAACGCGGTCCAAACGGGGAGAAGATCGCCTACGTTCGCATGTTCTCGGGAGAAGTACGAATGCGCGATCAGCTGCGATTCGGACGGGACGAGGGAAAGGTCACCGCGATCAGGGTTTTCGAGCGCGGCTCGGCCGTCCAGCGTGCGTCGGTTGCCGCAGGGCAGATTGCGAAGCTCTGGGGTCTCGGCGATGTCCAGATCGGCGACGCGATCGGCACATCGGGGACGAGTCCGGAGCGGCACTACTTTGCTCCGCCGACCCTGGAAACGGTCGTCGTTCCCGGCCGCGCCGACGACAAGGGTGCGCTCCATCTCGCGCTCACCCGGCTCGCCGAGCAGGACCCGCTGATCAACCTACGGCAGGACGACATCCGGCAAGAGCTGTTCGTCTCTCTCTACGGCGAAGTGCAAAAAGAGGTTATCCAGGAGACGCTGGCGACAGAGTTCGACATCGACGTCGGCTTCCGCGAGACGACGACGATCTGCATCGAACGGCCCGTCGGCACCGGCGCAGCGGTCGAGATACTCGGCAAGGCGCCCAATCCGTTCCTCGCCGGGGTCGGGCTGCGCATCGATCCGGCCGCAGCCGATTCCGGCGTGGAGCTCCGGCTGGAGATCGAGGTCAGGTCGATCCCGCTCTACATCTACAAGGCGGTGGAGGACTTCCGCAAAGCGATCGAGGACACCGTGTTGAAGACGCTGAGCGAGGGCCTTTTCGGATGGCAGGTCACCGACTGCGTCGTCACCATGACCCACTCCGGCTATTCAGCGCCGGCGAGCACTGCTGGGGACTTCCGCAAATTGACGCCGCTGGTTCTGATGAGCGCGCTGAAGGAGGGTGGCACCAGGGTGTGCGAGCCGATCCACCGCTTCCACCTCGCGTTCCCCGCAGACACTCTCGGGGCGATCTTGCCCGTCCTGGCACGGCTGCACGCCGTTCCGGAGACACCGGCGATACACGGTTGGTCGGGGACGCTGGAGGGTGAGGTCCCGGCGGCTCGGATGCACGAGCTGCAGCAACAACTGCGGGGGCCAACGC
>JACDCN010000250.1 GCA_013817555.1 Actinomycetota bacterium | reverse complement strand
CCGTGAGACGGCTGCGGCGCAGGTCGTCGTCGCGCACGACCAGTCGGATCGGGCGCTGCGGCGAGGCGACGGCCACATGCGTATTGTGCGCTGAGCTTCGGCCCGTCGCCTGCTCACTCGAGCTCCTTAGGCGCAACTCGGTTCCCGTACGATCGAACGGTGGAGTCCTTGCCGGTCGGCCGCGAGGACGTCGAGCGTGCGGCGGGAGTCATCGCAGGCCGTCTCCACCGAACGCCGACACTCTCGTGCCGGACGCTGGGACCGGACGTCTTCCTGAAGGCCGAGCTCTTCCAGCGCACCGGATCCTTCAAGCCGCGTGGCGTCCTCACGAAGCTCGCCTCCCTCACCGCCGAGGAGAAGGCCCGCGGCGTGATCGCGGCCTCGGCGGGCAACCACGCAGCAGCGCTCGCCTTCGGGGGTGCGCTCGAAGGGATCGACGCGCTCGTCGTCATGTACCAGGGCGCAAGCGAGGTCAAGCTCCGCGCCGCCGAGGCGTACGGCGCGACGATCGATCTCGAGGCTACCGGGCCGGGAGACGTCTTCGAGCGTCTGGACGCGTTACAGAATGAGACCGGGCGGGTTCTCGTCCATCCGTTCGACGACCATCTCGTCATCGCAGGCCAGGGAACCGTCGGGCTCGAGATACTCGAGGACAACCCCGACGTCGACCGAATTCTCGTGCCCTGCGGGGGCGGCGGGCTCTTCTCAGGGATCGCGGCCGCCGCCGAGCGAGCCGACATCGAGGTCGTGCCCGTCGAGCCAGAGAACTCGCGTGCGCTCCACGCCGCCTTCGAGTCGGGGGAGACCAAGCGGGTCGAGGCCCGCTCGGTTGCCGACGGCTTGAACGCGCCGTTCGCGGGGGAGCTCGCCCTCGCGAGCGCGAGAGCGCTCGGCGTCGAGCCTGTGCTCGTGACCGAAGATGAGCTTGCGGAGGGCTTTCGCTTCCTCTACCAGCGCGCGAAGCTGGCCTGCGAGCCCGCCGGCGCGGCAGCCGTTGCGGCCCTCCTCGCGGGCAAGGTGGAGGGTGGTCGTACGGTCTGTGTCGTCTCGGGCGGGAATGTCGCGGCCCACACAGCCGCTGGTATCCTGGCCAGTCCATGAAGGCCGAAATCCATCCCGATTACGTCCTCGCGCACGTGACGTGCTCCTGTGGGAACGCGTTCTGGACACGCTCCACGAAACCGGAGCTGCACGTCGAGATCTGCGCTGAGTGCCACCCCTTCTATACGGGGAAGCAGAAGCTCGTGGACACGGGTGGTCGGGTCGAGCGCTTCCAGCGCCGGCTCGAGAAGGCCGGCGGCTCCAACCGGAACTAGAAGTGGCCTCCAGCAGAGGTACAGACATGCTCGCGCCCCTCGCGAACACTTCGCATGCCGTCGTCCTCAGTCTTACCCCAGAAAGTGCTGCGCACTTCCTGGGGGCCCCGAAAACCCGCCCCGATATGCCTGCATATCGAGGCTCCCTGCGTCCTAGATGCTTGATCGGAAATTCGCGGCGGGCCGGAGGACGGCCACGACACGGCGCCGGATCGCCACCCTCCCTCGTCGCACAGGCTTACCAGCCTGCACGACGAGTGAGTGCGTCGCCCGGCTTGGTCGTGACCGTCCCCGGCGGCGCGTCAATTTCCGATCAAGCATCTAGGCATGCTCGGTTCTCGTTTGCGAATCACGACCGTACCTCTGCTGGAGGCCACTAGCCCATGGCTGTCAGCTACGGCGGCCAGGCCGTTCTCGAGGGCGTGATGATGCGCAGCGCGTCCAATTGGGCGGTCGCCGTGCGCACGCCCGAAGGTGACATCACCGAGGTCGTCCAGGAGATCACTTCGCCCATGTCGAAGCGCAAGCTGTGGCGTCTGCCGATCGTTCGAGGCGTCATCGCGCTCGGTGAGTCGCTCGCGATCGGCTTTCGCGCGCTCGCGATCTCGGCCAACGTGGCGACTCAGGAGACGGACGAGGACGGCGAGATCAAGACCGTCATCACACGGGGTCAGATTCTCTTTTCCTTCGCGATCGCGATCGTCTTCGCGCTTATGCTGTTCAAGGTCGGCCCCGCCCTCCTGACGAGCTGGCTCCCGATCGAGTCGACGGGAGTGTTCGTGCTCGTGGAGGGGGCGATCCGGGTCACGGTCTTCATCGGCTACATCCTCCTCATCTCGCTGCTCCCCGATTTGCGTCGCGTGTTCCAGTACCACGGCGCCGAACACAAGACGATCCACGCGCTCGAGGCCGGGGTTGAGCTCACGCCTGCGAACGTGCAGCGGTTCAGCTTGATCCACCCTCGTTGCGGAACAGCCTTTTTGCTCTGGGTGATGGTCATTGCCATCTTCGTCTTCGCCTTCGTGGGACGGCCGGAGTGGCATTGGCTGATCTTGAGCCGGATCGCGCTCCTGCCTGTGATCGCGGGCCTCGCCTACGAGGTGATCCGCTATGCGGGCAAGCACCAGGACAACCGCGCGTTGATGACGATGCTCGCACCGGGAATGTGGCTGCAACGGCTGACGACGCGCGAGCCGTCGGACGACCAGGTCGAAGTTTCCATCCGTGCGCTTCGCAGCGTGCTCGAGCGCGATCAGGCGGAGACGCCCGAAGAGCGGAAGCTCGACACCCGCGTCGAAGTCATGGCGTAGTGCCTCGAATCGTTCGCGAAGCCGACGTCGTCTGGGAGGGAACTGTCTCCCGCGGCGCCGGGGTGGTCGAAGCGACGAGCTCCGGCGCGTTCGAGCTGCCCGTCACCATCGCGTCGCGAGTCGGCGACCCGGAGGGGAAGACGAGCCCCGAAGAGCTCCTCGCAGCTGCGCATGCGACCTGCTTCGTGACATCGCTCGGGAGCGAGCTCGCCCGCGCACGGACGCCTCCCGAGCGGCTAGTTGTGCACTGCACCATCACCATGGACGAGGTACAGGGAATCGGCCACCGGATCGTCGCGTCGGCGATCGTGGCGAGCGGCGTCGTTCCGGGGTGTGACGCCGCGGCATTCGCGCAGGCTGCGGAGACCGCCGACCAGGGCTGCTCTTTTTCGGCACTGATCAGGGCGAGCGCTACCGTGACGATCAGCGCGAACCTCGAACAAGGAGAGAGCTGATGGCTGCCGAGCGAACCGCGCACGTAACCTGGTCAGGCTCACTGATGGAGGGGAGCGGGACGATCGACCGCGTCGGGAGTGGGGCGTTCGGCCCCCTCGACGTGACCTGGGCGTCGCGCACCGAGGAGTCGAACGGGCAAACGAGCCCCGACGAGCTCGTTGCCGCCGCGCACGCGGCGTGCTTCTCGATGGCGCTCTCGCACGCGCTGGCACAGGCCGGGACACCGCCCGAGCGACTCGAGACGACGGCAACGGTGACCTTCGTCCCCGGAACCGGGATCACGAAGAGCGCGCTGACCGTTCGCGGGTCGATGCCGGGAATGGACGCGGACGCCTTTCGCGTCGCCGCCGAGTCGGCGAAGGAGAACTGCCCCGTGTCGAAGGCACTCGCCGGCGTTCCCGAGATCACGGTCGACGCGACCCTGAGCTGACAAGCATCCGCTGCTGAAAACGGCGGGTACGATCGCCCGCATGTCCGCCATCGAGCACCTTGTCGACGATCTGGATCGGTCTCACGCAGAGGCGCAGGAGCGCATGTCCGATCCTGCCGTGTACAACGACCATCGCAAGGCTGCGGAGTCCGGCCGGCGGCTCAAGGAGCTGGAGGGACCGAAGAAGCTCGCCGACGCGTGGCGGCAGATACACGCCGATCTCGAGGCGTCCCGCAACGATCCGGAGCTCGCGACGATGTCATCCGAGCTCGAGACGGAGCTG
>JACDCN010000249.1 GCA_013817555.1 Actinomycetota bacterium | reverse complement strand
TCACTGGAACGCTGCGCTTCATCGCCGCTTGCGAGAAGGGCGGTGTCGGCTTCTGGTTCTACAGCGGCGATCTCGGGATCGCGACCGCGGCCTACCTGCACTTGGCTGCCGCAACGGCGTACCTCGACCGCCCGAGCCAGTCGCTCCTGCGCTGGACGACGGACGACGTGATCGCGAGCGGTCCGTTCTCTCCTGAGCGCGGGGTCATCGACGTGCCGACCGGGCCGGGGCTCGGTGTCGAGCTCGACGAGCCGGCACTCGCCCGCTGCGTCGAGCGCTTCGCCCGTGAGGGCGAGTACGAGTTCTACACCGGCGGTTCTCTCCCGAAGTTCTGAGCGCTACTCGGCTACGCCGCAAAAGCGCATTGCCGCGACGGAGACTGCCTGGGCGCAGGTCACGAGGCTCTCGGTCGGGACGTACTCGTCGACGGTATGCGCGCGATCGAGCCCGCCCGGGCCGAACGCGACGCAAGGCGTCCCGCCGAGACGGGTGAAGGTCGCGCCGTCGTGCCAGTTGTCGAAGCCGGCGATGCGCGTCGCGAGACCGGTGTCGCGCGCGGCCCCGAGGAGGGTCGAGACGATCGGCGCCTCGGCGTCCACCTCTGCCGACGGCACCTCGGGCGCCCACACGATCGTCGGAGGATTCTCGGCGAGCCAGGGATCGGACTCGGCCGCGCGCTGCACGCACTCCGCCACCTCGAGCTCGATTCGGCTGCCCCAACCCTCCGCGTCGGCGAAGGCCGGGAGGTAGCCGATGTGGTACGTGACGCTGCACGACGACGGATAGCTGACCGCCCACTCGCCGCCCGAGATCACGCACGGAACGATGTCTCCCGCGGACAAGAGCGGGTGGCGCTGGTCGGGCGAGCTTCGCCAGTCTTCCTGGAGATGCCGCATGGCGTCGAGCACGAGTTCGGCCTTCTCGATCGCGTTCACGGCGCCGCCCTCGCGCCAGTCGGGCTGGGGGATACCGGAATGGCCCGGCTGCCCGAGGACCGTGATCGTCGGGATGACGCTGCCGCGGCACACGATGCAGATCTCGTGTCCCGAGGGCTCGAGGACGATTCCCGCGTCCGCGCGTACCCCGTGCGCGACCGCAGCCAGGCCGCCGGCGCCAGTCGACTCCTCCTCGGTCACCGTGCAGAGGACGAGGTCGCCCGCGAGCCGAACCTCGAGCTCCGCGAGCGCCTTGGCCGCGAAGACCATGCAACCCACGCCACCCTTCATGTCGCAGGCGCCGCGGCCGTAGAGGACTCCGTCTCGGAGGTCTGCCTGGAACGGATCTGTCGTCCAGCGCTCGCGCGGGTCCGGCGAGACCACGTCCACGTGCCCGTTGAGGAGGAGGCTTCGGCCGCCTCCCGCGCCGCGGAACGTCGCAGCGAGCTGCGGTCGTCCGTCGAAGTCAAGCCCAGTGGGTGCCAGCTTGCTGCCCGCCACATTCTCCGATGCGGGCTCCCAGAGATCGCACTCCGCGCCAGCTCGTGCCAGGCGGCCGGCGAGGTACTCCTGCAGCGCGCGTTCGTCGCGGGGCGGGTCGTCGGGAGCGGCCCTGGCAGTCGTGTCGAATCCGATCAGGTCGGAGACCAGCGCGACCAGCTCGTCCTCGCGTTCGGCGATGTGCTCGACGACGGTCCGTTCCCGTGTGGTCAGGCTCATCCGCCGGCCGTACCCCGCGCAACACCCGCGAAGCGGAGCATCTCAATCGGCCTCGCCGAGCGCTAGCGCGATGGCTTCGTCGAGTGTCAGTGCCCGGCCCAACTCCGAGGCGTCTGCATAGGTCGACTCGCCGAGCTGTTCATGGAGAAGGCTCACTATCTCCTCGTTTCTCCCTTGCTGGTAGAGGGGCACGTTCAGGCCGAGCTCCTCGTGGAGCGCGAGCGAAGCGGCGAGGAGCTGCGCGGCCAGGTCCGAGTGCCCCGCCTTCGCGTGGATGAACGCGAAGCGGCTGAAGGTGTCGAGCTGGTGCGGGACGTCTCCGAGATCGACATGGATGCGAAGGATGTTCGCGGTGAGCGAGAGCGCCTCGCCAATCAGGCCTTCGTCGCGGGCCTGAGCCGCAAGCTCGACCAGCGCGGTCGCCTCCAACGCGGGGCTACCGATCGACCGTGCCCGCACGAGGTTCTGCTCGGTGAGCTCCTTCGCGCGAGCAACCTCGCCGAGCTCCTCGCATGCCCAGGCAAGGTTGAAGGTTGCCATTCCGGCGAAGTGCTCGTAGCCGAGGTCCGTGAGGAGCTCGACGGTCTTCTCGAACAGCGGCATCGCAGTCTCGAAATCACCCGACTCGATTGCGGCGTAGCCGAGCATGTAGAACGATCGAGCGGTGCCCCACGCATCACCCCGCTCCTCGTGGATGGCGAGTGCCTCCTCCGCATAGTGTCTCCCCGTCAGGTAGTCGTTGTTTTCAACAGCCATGCCGGCCGCGGCGTTCAGCGCATGCGCCCGCGCGGAGGTCGGGCGATCGTCGGCGGCGAGCAGAGCGTCGAATCGCCGCTGGCTCTCCGCTTGGTGGCCCCGGAGTTTCCAGAAGCGCCAGATCGCCTCCGCCAGAAGCTGGGCGAGCTGCGTTTCGCCGACAGCGCCTAGCCGATCGAGAGCTGCGCGCACGTTGTCGTGCTCCGCCTCGACCTCGTCGAGCCACTCCCTCGTAACGGGAAGATGCGGTGCGAGCCTCTGTGCGAGCGCCAAGAGATGCTCGGCATGACGGCGGTGGAGATCGCCGGCCTGGCCCGAAATCCCGAGCCGCTCGGCCGCGTACTCCCGAATCGTCTCGAGCATCCAGTAGCGAGGCCCGAGCTCCGATTCGCGCTTACGGAGCAAGCTCTTGTCGAGGAGCGATTGCAGCGTGTCCGGGTCGGCGGCAGCGACCTGCTCCGCGGCCTCGAAGCTGCAGCCGCCGGCGAAGACGGAGAGACGGGCGAAGAGCCGTTGCTCCTCCTCGCTCAGGAGGTCGTAGCTCCATTCGATAGTCGCTCGCAGGGTCTGCTGGCGCGGATCGGCGTCGCGCTCGCCCTTGAGCAGGTCGAGACGCTGGGAGAGTCGCTCGAGCAGTTGCTCGGGACTGAAGAGCGCGGTCCGCGCAGCGGCGAGCTCGAGCGCGAGCGGGAGCTCCTCGAGGCGGACGCAGAGCTCGGAGACCGCGTCGCTCTCGACGAATGAGGGATCGACGGCACGGGCGCGCGCGATGAAGAGCGCCTTCCCGTCGTTCTCGGCAAGCGGTGGAACGGGGTAGGTCTGCTCGCCCCGAACCCGCAGGCGCTCCCTGCTCGTGACGAGGACGTCGAGGTTGGGGCAGGCGGCGAGGAGGTCGGCGAGCTCTGCGCCCGCTTCCACCACCTGCTCGAAGTTGTCGAAGAGGCAGAGCATCTCCTTGTCGGCGATGTGCTCGGCGAGGCCGTTCTGGGAGCCGACGGCCTGCGCCATAGTCTCGAGAACGAGTGTTGGGTCGCGCAAAGGAGCGAGCGGCACCCAGAAGACCCCGTCCGGGAAGGCGTCGGAAGCCTCCGCTGCAGCCTGTAGCGCGAGCCGGGTCTTTCCCGTTCCTCCCGGCCCGGTTAGCGTGAGCAGGCGCGTGTCCTCGCGGGAGAGGAGCGAGAGCACCTCGGCCAGCTCGCTCTCCCTGCCGAGGAAGGGTGTCGCTGGCACAGGCAGGTTCGTCCGGTAGAGCGACTTCAGCGCCGGGAAGTCGTGCTCGCCGAGCTGGAAGATGCGCTCGGGCGCCGAGAGATCCTTGAGCCGGTGCTCGCCGAGGTCGCGCAGTCCATCCGTGCCGAGCAAGGAAGCGGTCGAGGCGGAGACGAGCAC
>JACDCN010000248.1 GCA_013817555.1 Actinomycetota bacterium | reverse complement strand
ATCTCCGCGTACACACCTCCAAGTCCTACGAGGACGACCGCACCGAAGCGCGGATCGCGCTTCGCACCGACGATCAGCTCGACACCTTCGTCGGCGGGGGCCATCTTTTCGACGGAGAACTCCTTGGTTGCGAGGCGCGACGCGAGCGTACGGAAACTCTCTCTCAGGGCGTGTTCGTCTACGAGCCCGAGCTGTACGCCACCCATGTCCGACTTGTGCAGCAGGTCGGCCGCCTTGAGCGCCACGGGATAGCCCAGCTCGGCCGCTGCCGCGACCGTCTTCTCGAGGGTCCGTGCCGATCGGCTCGCAGTCATCGGTACGCCGGCCTCTGCGACGAAGGCGCGCGCGGCCGCATAACCGGGGGCGGGGGGCGCGAGCAGCGAGAGCTCGACCTCGGCGGTCACGATGTTCCTGCCGGCCCCCGCAGGTTCGGAGAGCAGTGCGAGCGCAGCCACAGCCGACTCGACGTCTCCGTACACGGGGACGCCTCCTTGCCGCAGCGCGTCCGCCGCCGGCGACTCTGCGTACGACGTGTGCACGACGAGCACGCCACGTGACTCGCGAGCTGCATCGGCAAGCGATCTCGCCGCGGCTAGCTCCTTGTCAGAGAGCTCCGGCGTGTCGACCCCGTAGCCGCCGAAGTACCCGGTCAAAAGCACCGAGTCGGCGTCGCCCGAGTCGAGCAGCACGCGGCCGACGTCGGCATACGAGGCGAGCCCCCGCTCCCCGCCCCCGGCGAAGTCGACCGGGTTGGAGACGCTTGCCGTCGCTGGGAGATGGAGACGAAGCGAGGTGGTCGTGGACTCCGAGAGCTCCGGCGTTTCGAGCCCTGCGGCGTCGAGGACGTCGCAGGCGACGACGCCGTGTCCGCCACCGTCGGCGTAGACGGCGACCCGCCGCCCACCCGGACGACGAGGTGAGAGGAGCGCTTGAGCCGCGTCGATCAGCTGCTTGGGCGTCGTCACCCGCACGATGCCCGCAGCGCTGCACGCGGCGTCGATCGCTCGCACGTCGCTGACGAGCGCGCCCGTATGCGACTGCGCCGCCCGCGCGCTCGCGTGACTTACACCGCCTGAGAGCAGGATCACCGGCGTTCCCGTCTCCATCGCCCGCGCGGCTGCAGCGACGAACGCGCGGCCGTCACGGAAGTCCTCCAGGTACAGAGCGATGACCCGCGTCGGCTCGTGCGCCGCGAGCTCGTCGAGCAGGTCGGCGGCCACGAGGTCCGCCTGGTTGCCGAGCGACGCGAAGCGCGAGAAGCCCAGGCCGGAGGCGACGGCCCGCCGTGCGAGCTCGAGCGCGAGGTTGCCGCTTTGCGAGACGAGGGCGACCGCTCCCGGAGGGAGCTCACTCCAGCCGAGGTCGAGCTGCTCTCCCGCGTCGAAGACTCCGAGGCAGTTCGGGCCGAGCATCACTGCGCCTTCGGCGCGTACGCGCTCGGCGACCGCCGCCTCGACGCGTCGCCCCTCCTCGTCGTGCTCGCCGAGACCGGCGCTGATCGCGACGATCGCCTTCGAGCCGACGGCGAGCGCATCGGCGACCGCCTGCTCGAACCCCGCCACCGGAACGCTGATCACGGCGAGCTCGGGCGCTTCCGGAAGGTCACCGAGTGAGGGGTACGTTCGGGCGCCGAGGATCTCCCCGCCTGCGCGGTTGACGAGGTACACCGAGCGCCGATGCGAGCCGCGGAGGGCGCCCCGCGCCAGCACGTTCCCCCACTTGGCGGGATCGGCGGACGCGCCGACGACCGCGACCGAGCGCGGTGCAAAGAGCGGCCGCAGATCGCGGCTGCTGGTCACGCGAGCAGGCCGCGGGAGATGATCAGGCGCTGGATGTCGGACGTGCCCTCCTCGATCTCCTCGAGCTTGGCGTCGCGCATCCACTTCTCCACGGGATACTCGCGCGAGTACCCCCAGCCGCCGAGGGTCTGCACGGCTGCCCAGGTGCAGAACATGGCCGTCTCGGAGGCGTAGAGCTTCGCCATCGCGGCCTCGACGCCGGCGTCATGCCCCGCATCCGCCTTGCGCGCCGCACGCCACACGAGGAGGCGCGCAGCCTCGACGCGCACTGCCATGTCGGCAAGGCGGAAGGCGACCGCCTGGTGCCGGGCGATGGGCTTGCCGAACTGCTCGCGGGTCTTCGCGTACTCGACCGCATACTCGAGAGCCGCGCGCGCGAGCCCGGTCGCGGCAGCACCGAGCGTGATCCGCGAGCGGTCGAACGTTCTCATCAGGCCGCGAAAGCCCTCTCCTTCCTTCCCGAGGCGCCGGTCGTCCGCGACGAAGCAGTCCTCGAGGAACAGCTCCGCGTTCAGAATCGCGCGCTGGCCCATCTTCTTGATCGGCGGCCCGATGGTGAGACCCGAATCGCTCTTCTCGAGCACGAATGCGGTGATGCCCTTCGACCGCGTTCCGGGGGCGACCGTCGCGAAGACCACGTAGTACTCGGCCGGCCCGGCGCTCGAGACCCAGCTCTTCTGCCCGCGCAGAACGTAGCCGCCTTCTACTCGCGTTGCTGTCGTCGTCATGGCCGCGGCGTCGGAGCCGACTCCCGGCTCCGTGCTCGCAAGCGCTCCGAGCGTCGGGCGCTCGCCGGCGAGCGGCTCGACCCAGCGCCGGGCCTGCTCGTCGGTCCCCAGCTTCAGCACTGGCTCCGAGAAGAATCCGTTCGACGTGATCAGGTTGCCGATGCCGGAGCAGCCCCAGCAGAGCTCCTCCTGCACGAGCGCCTGCGTGAAGGAGTCCTCCATGCCACCTCCTCCGAGGCTGGCGGGGAGCATGAACGAGGTGAGCCCGAGCGCCGCGGCCTGGTACCAGACGTCCCACGGCATCTCGGTATCCGCTTCGTCGACCGCGAGCGAAATCGGTCGGATCTCACGCTCGGCGAACTGGCGGCAGAGCGCCTGGATCTCACGCTGCTCCGGGCTCAGCTCGAAGAGATCCGCGCTCACAGACGGCGATTCTCGCAGGTAGTCGCGAGGACTGAGCTCAGTCGATGCTGCTGATGCGGTGCTCTGTCCGCGCGAGCCACTCGGGCGAGACCTCGACCCCCCACCCGGGACCTTCAGGGACGCGAACCCTCCCGGAGACCACCTCGGGCCGCGGCTCGTACATCCCCACCTGCCATGGGTAGTCCGCGTCCGGCTCGATCGAGAACTCGACGTACGGCCCGGGATTCTCGATCGCGCTCAGCAGGTGAAGCGTGAAGACGAGCACCAGCGAGTGGTTCGCCGAATGGGGCGTGCACGGCAGTCCGGCAGCCGCCGCCAGCGAGGCAACCCGCAGCGCCCTCGTGAACCCGCCGACGTAGCAAACGTCAGGCTGCACGACGTCGACGGCCCGTGTCGAGACCATGCTCCGCCAGACTCCCGGATCCCAGTCCTGCTCGCCCCCCGTCACGTCGAGCTCGAGCGCCTGCGTCACCGAGCGCGTCCACGCGAGCTCCCAGTACGGACAGGGCTCCTCGAAGTGTGTCACCCCGTGGGACTCGAGCATTTGCCCAACCTCGATCGCCTTGGGCGGCGTGTAGCAGCTGTTGGCGTCGACGAGTAGCGTGGCGTGGTCTCCCAGCCCGCCGCGCACCGTCTCGACCACCGACTCGGTACGACCGGGCCATTCGTCTTCGTCGTGGCCGCACTCCTTGCCGATACGCACCTTGAAGGCGTCGAATCCGTGGCGCTCGCGCAGGTCGGTCAGTCGCTTCGCCTCATGCTCGGGCGTGATGTCTCGGCGCATGCTCGACGCGTAGGCGCGAACGGTTCCCGGGTTCCCACCGAGAAGGCCGGCGACGCTCTTGCCTTCGA
>JACDCN010000247.1 GCA_013817555.1 Actinomycetota bacterium | reverse complement strand
CTCCGGCCTCCCGTGTCGGCCGCGATCACGATCGGCACCTCTGGTCGAAGAGCGCGGACCCTGTTCGCGCTGCGCAACGCGCCTGCGATATCGGTTCCGCCGTCGAGCAAAGCGAGATCGAGGTGCGGGTCGTGGATCGCCTCGGAGAGCTTCTCGGGCGCCGTCAGCTCGTCGACCTCGAGCTCTCGTCCCTCGAGGAGAAAGCGTGCCAGCTTGAGGAAGCGCGGATCGCGGCTCGCGATGAGGACGCGCGCCCGGGGCTCCGGAGTGTCTTCCCATGCCGAGCTTGTCGGGTCAGCGCGGACGTCGGCGGCGCTCCTCGACGCCCAAGCGACCCGGTCGCCAACCTCGAGACCGCGCCGGTCGCATTCGCCGGCTGCGAGCTCGACGACCTCCCGGGCGCCCCGGAAGGACGCGGTGCGCCATGGCCTGAGGTTGCGCTCGATCGCGACGACGACCTGATCCGAGTCGAGAAAGATGACGTCGATCGGGAAATGCATGAAATGCGTGTGAATCGCGAACGCGGGACGAAGCACCATCCCCTGGCCGGGATTCAGTCGGCGTCTTCCGAGCAGCCCGCGGAAGCGGCGATGAGCGCGGTCGGCGACGACGCACCGCTCACAGACGATCCGTCCGTCTTCGCGGCGGAGCGTCAGTGTTCCCATGACCTACAGGACTTCGGCGATGTGGATCATGGCCGGCACCAGAAGCACGATCATGATCGCCGGAAAGATGAGGAAGACAAGTGGGAAGAGAAGCTTGATCGGCATCTTCTGCGCCTTCTCCTCCGCGACGGCCTTCCGCCGTTTGCGCATCTCGGTCGCTAGGTTCCGCATGGTCGTGGCGATCGAGACGCCGAGCTTCTCGCCCTGGGTGAGCGCGCGGACGAACATGCGCATGTTCGGTGTGTCGGCGCGCTGGCCGAGGCTGGTAATCGCCTCGAACACGGACAGGCCCATTCGCTGCTCCTGCAGCGTTAGCCGCAGCTCCTGACCGAGCGGTTCCTGAAGCCGCTCGGACGCAACTCGCATGGATGCGAGGATGCCGAGACCCGCTTCGATGGTGACTACCAAGAGGTCGATCATGTCCGGCATCTGCCGGTCGATCTTGTCGAAGCGCTGGCGGGTCACGCGATCGACGTACACCATCGGGAGGAACCAGCCGATGAGGCCTCCTGCGAGCGCACCCACGATTGCGAGCACGAAGGAATAGCCGAGAACCGGAATTCCCCAGAGAGCAATCAGCGTGAAGAAGATCGCGCCGAGTATCTGGTACCCCAGAATCTTGCGCGGAGTCGTGCCGTACATCCCCGCGGAAACGAGCTTCTGGCGCACCTCGGCTTCGCTGAAACGCCCGAGCCGGCGCGCGGCCGTGTCGCCCACGCGTCCGGCGAGCGCGTCGAGCGGACGTCGAGCTGCGTCTTCTGCACCACCGGCCGTCTCGGCCACGTACCCATACGTCCCGATCTGATCCAGCGTCGCGACGCCCTGAGGACGACGAAGGTTGATGATGAGGATCGTAAGCCCGCCTCCGAGGAGCAGGATTCCTGCGACCGCCATCAGTTCGATACCCATGCGCTCAGACCTCGATTTCGACGATCTTCTTGATTGCGAACCAGCCGCCGACCAGCATGATGACCCACATGACCATGGCGATGTTGCCGACGGTCGTCTCCCACAGCGGCTCCAGCCAGGGGGCATTGACGAGGAGGAAGAATCCGAGCAGGAAGATTGGAATCGCGGTGAGGATGTACCTCGCGATGCGGCCCTGCGCGGTCAGGACTTGAACCAACCGCTGCAGCTCCATCCGTCCCCGAATATTGTCGACGACGCGGTCGAGCACCTCTGCAGTGTTTCCGCCAGCCTCCCGCTGCAGGCGCGTCACGATCGCCACCTGCTCCACGTCCAGATTGTCCATGCGACGGCTCATGACCATGAGAGCTTCGTCGAGCGGGATGCCCAGCTGTTCATCCTGGAGGACGCGGAGGAACTCCGACTTGAACGGCTCCGTGGCGCCCTCGACCATGACATTCATGGCGCCGACGAGGCTGTGACCGGCGCGGAGAGCCCCCGCCAGCACGTCGAGGTTGTCCGGGAGCTGCTCGCGAAAATCCTTCCGCTTCTTGCTTACGCGCCTCTTGACGACGAAGCGCGTGACGAAGGGGACGAACAAGCCGGCAAAGAGGCCCGCCAGGGACTGGAAAGCGATCGCGACGACCAGCGAGGTGATGATCGCGGCGACCAGTGTCCAGCCGACGATTCCCACCGGGGAGTACTTGAAACCCCCGAGTTCGACATCCCGTTCGAACGACTGGAACCAGCGATGCCCTCCGATTCGCCGCTGGGCTCGATCCGCGAGCATCGCCGTGACCTCGGCTCGCCGCATGCGCCCTTCTTCCTCGGTCGGGACGCTCACGTACTGCGACATCCGGTGCCTGAGCGAGCGATTTCGCGCGTCGACCCCGGCGAAGAGCGCCAGAGCGAGGAGAGCGATAATAGAGACGACGATGAAAACGGCAAGGTACGGGGAGACGATCACCTTGTCGATCCAGGAACGGTCGAAGGTGCCTCCAGATGTAATGGCGAGCGCAGGCGTGGTATAGGTCGCGCTCGCCGCAGGCAGACCCTTCACGGTCACCCTGACGGCGGCTTGCACCTGAGGTGGAAGGACCGAGCGGTAGGTCACCTCGTACTCCGAAGCGAGATCCGCCCCGATCTCGGTGAAGATTGCCGCGAGCTCGGCGGGCCGCGCGGCTTCCGCATAGCGTCCACCGCTTCTTCGAGAGACGCTCTGCAGGGTGCCTGGGTCGTACTGGGGAGAGCGAAGGCCGACTGCGTAGACCCGGGTACTCGTCGCCGCGAGCGCGGTAAGCGCCTCCGCGCGGCTTGCCTCACTTCCGACGTCGGTTCCGTCTGACAGCAGGACGATTGTCGCCCGTCTGAGCCCCTGGCTCGTAACGGCCTCGGTTGCCTCGATAAGGGCGTCGTAGATGTGCGTGCCTTCGGACGTGGCAGGCGTCCCGGCGACGGATGAGGCAAGCTCGCCGGCGTCGGTCGTGAACTCCGCAAGCACCGTGTCGTCGGGACCGAAAACCACAACGGAGAGCGGCATGTTCGCCTTGCGCTCCTTCAAGAACGCCCGAGCGGCTGCCATAGCACCCTGGAGCGGCGCGCCTTTCATGCTGTTCGAGGCGTCGATGAGGAGCACGGCGCCTGTCGCCGCACCGCCAGGAGGCACGACCGCCAGCCCGCTGACAGGTCCGCCGTTCTCGGTCACCGTCACCCCGCCCGTAGTGAGCGCCCGCCGTTCTGGGAGCTGAAGCAGGTACGCGCGGTCCGGGAACCCGGAGCTCGGTGAGTCCGCGAGCTTCGGCGCCTTCCCCTGCCCGAGCGCAAGGCCGGGCACGACGAGCGCGGCAACCGCCGCGCTCGCTGCCGCAATTCCTACCAGGCGTCTCACGCCGTGGCGCCCCGACGATCGTCGAGCATCGAGATGCGCTCGCCGAACATGCTCTGCGGAAGGTCGATGCCACGCTTGCGGAACTTGTCCAGGAACACCGGGCGAAGCCCCGTCGGACGAAGCTTGCCGGTGATCGTCCGGTCGGGCGCCACCGACTCGATCTCGAACTCGAAGATGTCCTGGAGCTGGATGACGTCCGACTCCATGCGCAGAACCTCGGTAATCGCCGTGATACGGCGTGAGCCGTCTTCCATGCGGTCGATGTGGACCAGCAGGTCGAGGGCGGCGGAGACGTGCTGCCGGATCGCCCGCAACGGCAGGTCGTAACCGGCCATCATCACCATCG
>JACDCN010000246.1 GCA_013817555.1 Actinomycetota bacterium | reverse complement strand
CGTCTTGCCGTCCTGCACCCGGACGGTGGTTGCAGTCTCGGGGGGCTGCAACTGGAGGCCGGGGCTGACGCCAGGGGTCTCGTTGAGCGCCTTGTACGCACTGTAGACCGCCCCCTTCTCGTCCTCCGAAAGGCTTTCCCACTCGTCCGACCCTGGGTTCGGGGTGGCGCCTTGCTGAATCAACAGCATGTACTTCACTGCGTCCTCCTTCTCGGAATGGTCGCCTACAAGACGAGCGGGGAGCGACGCAATCGACATCTCCGTGCCAACGATCCACCCATTCTGGCGCACTAGATCGTAGGTCTCCTAGAGCGCGAGGCGCTGACCCCCAACGACTTCTCAGACCTCGTTGACCTCGCTCGGGTCCATCCAGATGACCTCCCAGATATGACCGTCGACGTCTTGGAAGCTCCGGCCGTACATGAAACCCATCTCGAGCGGGTCGTTCGCGGGCGAGCCGCCGGCCTCGAGCGCCTTGTCGGCGAGCTCGTCGACTGCGTCCCGGCTCTCCGCGGACAGCGCCATGATCACTTCCGTGTGCTTCGTGGCGTCGACGAGCTCTTTCTTCGTGAAGTCCTTGAAGCGGTTCTCAACGAGGAGCATCACGAAGGCGTCGTCGCTGATGATCATCTGGGTGGCTGTCTCGTCGGTGAACTGCGGATTGAACGAGAAGCCGAGCTGGGTGAAGAAGTCGACGGACCTGTCGAGGTCTTTGACCGGAAGGTTCACGAACAGCATTCGCGAGCCGTTGCTTGCCATATCGTCCTCCTTGATTAGCGGGTTCGTCTTGATAGACCCGAGTCGGTCCCGGAACTCATCGCCCACCTGCTCGGCTGGGCACACATTCTGCAGCCCCATGAATGTGACGAGCTCGAGAAGCTCGCCCGAGGCGTTGCATAGCTGCACTTGGCAGCCCTGTCGCTGTGCGGCGAGTTGAAGCCGCGCGAGGGCGTCGACGGTCACCGCATCGGAATCGATGCCCGTCACATCGCAGAGGACGAAGTCCGCGCCGTCCCTCGCGCTCAGCAACGTGCAGACGCGCGCACACAACCCGGGAAGGTCCGCACGCGCGATCGGGCCGCGGATGGCAAACCCCAACGTATCCGGCCCTGTGGCGGCCATCTGGGAGGTAGACCCGCTGGCCGGGCGGAACTCATCGCTAGGCTCGAAGCATGCGCGTTGCTGTCACTGGTGCGTCGGGCCTCATCGGCTCCGCTCTCGTTCCGGTACTGCGGGAAGCGAAACACGAGGTGCTTTCGCTCGTTCGCCGAACACCAACCCACGCGGATGAGGCCCAATGGGATCCCGCGGCGGGCACGATCGACGTCGATGCTCTCCAAGGGGTCGACGCGATCGTCCACCTCGCCGGCGAGAACATCGGCCAGCGCTGGACCGAGACCTCGCGACGACGAATCCTCGATTCGCGCGTGCAGGGCACCCGGCTCGTCGCGGAGACCGCCGCAGCGCTCGACCCGCAGCCCGCGCTCCTGGCCGCGTCGGCGATGGGGTTCTACGGACAGCAGGGAGACCAGGAGTTCACGGAGAGCTCCCCGCGCGGCCAGGGATTCCTCGCCGACGTCGTGGACGCATGGGAGCAGGCCGCTGAGGTCGCGCGTGAAGCGGGCGTACGAGTCGTGCAGTTTCGTCAAGGACTTGTGCTCTCGAAGGACGGCGGTGCGCTCGGCCGGATGCTGCTCCCGTTCCGACTGGGCGTGGGCGGACGCATCGGCGGCGGGCGTCAGTGGTGGAGCTGGGTGGCGATCGACGATCTCGCGGCGGCGTATCTGTTCGCGCTCGAGCGTCCACTCGACGGCCTCTACAACCTCGCGGCGCCCGGGGTCGTCAGGAACGCCGACTTCGTCGACGCGCTCGGGAACGTGTTGAGTCGCCCGACGATCTTTCCGCTCCCAGGCTTCGCAGTCCGGCTCGCGTTCGGCGAGATGGGGGAGGAGATGCTGCTCGGCGGCCAGCGCATCGACTCGGAGCGGCTGCGTGGCGAAGGGTTCGAGTTCGCGTACCCCGAGCTCGAGGGCGCGCTCGAGCACGTTCTCGGCAGCTAGCTCGCGGGCGTGGCCAAACGCCATTGAGCGCGCGCTTTTGCGACGAGCTTCCCTTCGGCTTCGGTTGGATCGCGGAGCAGCCCGCCCATCTCCAGCGCGCGTCGCATGCTCTCGCGGAGGACGGGCGCGTATGGCTGATCGACCCCGTCGACGCATCGGCGCTCGAAGCGCGGATTCACACCTTTGGGAAGCCTGCGGGCGTCATCCAGCTTCTCGACCGGCACGCTCGCGACGGCGCTGCGCTTGCACGGCGCTGGGAGGTCCCGCTGCATCGGGCTTTCAGCGAAGGCGTGCCGGGCTCACCCTTCCAGGTCGTCCGCGCGGTGAACCTGCCCATGTGGCGTGAGGCCGCGGTCTGGTGGCCCGAGCACAAGCTGCTCGTCGTCGCAGACGCTCTCGGCACGGCTTCGTACTTCCTCGGGCCGGGCGAGCACCTCGCGGTCCATCCGCTTCTGCGCCTGCTTCCGCCGCGCTCGCTCGGGAAGGTCACTCCCGAGCACGTCCTGTGCGGCCATGGAGAAGGAGTTCACGGGCCGGAGGCAGCACCAGCGCTTCATGACGCTCTGCGCAGCGCGCGTCGGGGGATCCCGCGTTGGCTCGCCGGTCTCGTGCGCGATCGTGAGCGTTAGAGGACTACTGGCGAGGACGGGCGAGCGCGCCGAGCACGAGGCCGAAGACCGCGTGCCGCCACGTTGCCTGTGCGAACGCGCGCGGGTTCGTGAGGAGCGGCGGGATACCGCGCCCGCCGCGGGCCGGGTGGTAGCGATCGATGAGGTAGCAGAGGGGATAGAGCGCGACATGCTCGGCGAGCGCCATGCCGAGCGCCAGCCGACGTGGGCCCGCGCCGGGGATGATCTGCCGTGCTTGATGGTAGGCCAGCCCGAACAACGCGCCGTTCGCCACATGCAGCGCCACTCCCACGCGACGCCAACTCCGCCCGCGAGTTACCGCCTTGCCGAGGATCGCCACGTCCGAGTAGTCACATCGGAGCAACCGCTGGTCGAGCGGCTCCTGGGCGGCCCACACGACCGCGGCTACCCCACCGGCGGCAGCTGCTCGAGCTCTCTCCCCCACCGAGGCAGTCTGTCACGAGAGACCGAACACCCGACCGATGAGTTCCACGCGCGTCGCCGGTCTGATGCTTTGTGACCGCCGAGTGTGAAGGGAGATCCTCGTGACCACGGACAACCGCACCCGTTGGCTGGCGTTGCTCGTCCTCTGCCTGGGAGATCTGATGATCGTCCTCGACGTGACGATCGTCGGAGTAGCGCTCCCGTCGATCAAGGAGGACCTTGGCTTCTCGGAGGCGTCGCTCGCGTGGGTGGTGAATGCGTACCTGCTGACCTTCGGCGGCTTTCTCCTCCTGGGCGGCCGGCTGGGTGACCTCTTAGGTCATCGCCGTTTGTTCCTGATTGGCATCGGGGTCTTCACGCTGGCGTCCCTCGCGTGCGGTCTCGCGAGCTCGCAGGAGGTCCTGATCGTGGCACGGGCGATACAAGGTGTCGGCGGCGCGGTCGTGTCCGCCGTCGCGCTCTCGCTGATGATGACGCTCTTCACCGAGCCGGCGGAGCGCGCGAAAGCGATGGGCATCTTCGGATTCGTCGCCTCGGGGGGCGGCAGCATTGGCGTCCTGCTCGGCGGCGTTCTCACGGATTCGCTGAGCTGGCAGTGGATCTTCCTCGTCAACCTTCCGGTCGGCGTCGCCGTGGTGGCGCTGTCGCTTCGCCTGCTGCCTGCCGCGCCCGGTATCGGCG
>JACDCN010000034.1 GCA_013817555.1 Actinomycetota bacterium | reverse complement strand
TCTATCGTCCGCGTTCCCAGCCGTAGCCTCGGCAACCGGGCGGCCGCATGTCGCGCAGAAGCGCGCTCCGAGCAAGAACGGCGCGCCGCAGACGCAGGTCGCCGATCCGCGGCGCAGCCGAGAGCTGCCGTCGAGGAGTGCGTCGATCTCGTGGACGCGCGCCTCGATGGCAACGAGCTCCGCGCAGCGCTCGACGACGAGACCTGCGTTGAAGCGGTCTCGCTTGTACATCTCGAGCGCGAGTCCTCCGAGGTCGCGTAGACGTTCCTCACGCACCTGGAGCAACGACTTGCGCTCCCGCCGAAGCTCCCGGGGGACGGGTGGAGCAGTGGCGGCGGCGGCGCTACCGGCGGCGTTGGTGATCTCTCGTTGCCTCGGCATGAGCCCTAGCCTAGAGCTGGAGGACGACGAGCCGTTCCTCGGTCATCTCGCGAATGGCGTAGGCCGGTCCCTCGCGGGTGTTCCCCGAGTCCTTGACTCCGCCGTAGGGCATCTGGTCGGCGCGGAATGTGGGAGCTTCGTTCACGGTCACGCCGCCGAACTCGAGCGCGTGCGCGGCGCGGAGCGCCGCCTTGACGTCGCTGGTGAAGACGCCAGCCTGAAGCCCGAAGCGTGTGGAGTTGGCGAGCGCGATGGCCTCGTCGAGTGTGTCGAACGGTGTCACGGTGCAGAGAGGCCCGAACACCTCCTCGCGTGAGACCTTCGCGTCCCGAGGAGCCTCGGCCATAACGGTCGGCAACAGGAGCTCACCCTCGAGCTTCCCGCCGGTCAACACCTTGGCGCCCTCGCTCTTTGCCTCCCCGATCCAGTCGAGGATCCGGTCGCGGTCGGACCCGGAGATCAAGGGGCCGACATCGGTCTCCTCGTCCGCAGGGTCGCCTACTTTAAGCGCCTCGACGAGAGGAAGGAAGAGCCCGGTGAACTCCTCGTAGGCGCTTCGCTCGATGTAGATCCGCTGGACCGAGATGCAGCTTTGGCCGGCGAAGGAGAATGCGTTCGCCGCGAGACGGGTGGCAGCGTCGGCGAGATCCGCGTCTGCGGCGACGATTACGGGCGTCGCATTGCCGAGCTCGAGATTCACGCGCTTGCGCGGAGCGCGCTCACGCAGCTTCCAGCCGATCGGAACCGAGCCCGTGAAGCTGATCAGCTTTACCCGCTCGTCCTCGACGAGGACGTCTCCGATCTCGCTGGCCGGTCCGCAGACCACGTTCAGCCAGCCCGCGGGAAGCCCCGCTTCGGTCTCGAGCTCTGCGAGGAAGAGCGCCGAAAGCGGGGTCTGGGAGGCGGGCTTCAAGACGACAGCGCAGCCGGCGGCGAGCGCCGGAGCGACCTTGTGGGCAACGAGATTCAGCGGAAAGTTGAACGGGGAGATCGCTCCGACGATTCCGATCGGTTGCCGCAGCGTGAACGCGAGCTTCCCGGCGCCCGCTGGCGAGGCATCCATCGGGACGACGTCGCCGGCGAGCTTGCGCGCCTCGACGGCCGCCATCGTGAAGGTCGACGCCGCACGGGACGCCTCGACCCGAGCCGCCTTCATCGGCTTGCCGGCTTCCGCGGAGATGGTCCGTGCAGCGTCGTCTGCGTGCTCGGTGAGCAGCGCGGCTACTCGGTCGAGGATCGCAGCTCGCTCATAGGCCGGAAGGGGCTCGCGCATTGCGCTTTCGGCCGCATCGAGGGCCTGTCGCGCCTCGGCGGCGCCCGCCTTCGGCACCCGACCGACGATGGCCCCGTCGTAGGGTGACTCCACCTCGATCCAATCGCCGGTCTCGACCCACTCGCCCCCGACGAGGAGCTTCCTCTCAACCGCGGTAGTGGCCATGGCACGAGTCTAGATGGGAGACTTTCGCCATGGATGTGCCGGACGTTCATTACGCCCGAAGCGGCGACGTGGCGATCGCATATCAGGTGATCGGCGAAGGTCCCGTCGACCTGGTCTTTGTCCGAGGCGTCACCGGCGATCTGCTCTCGACCTGGGACCAGCCTCTGCTCGTCCGGCACGTCCTTGGCCTCGCTGCCTTCTCGCGGGTGCTGATGCTCGACAAGCGCGGGACAGGGCTCTCCGACCGAACCACAGCTCTTCCGACACTCGAGACGCGGATGGACGATCTTCGAGCTGTTATGGACGACGCGGGCTCGGAGCGGGCGGTCCTCTGGAGCGCGCACGAAGGTAGCCGGCTGGCGGCTCTCTTTGCCGCAACGTACCCAGACCGGACAACCGGCCTCGTGCTGTTCGATCCCGAGCCGCGAGGGCTCCGGGCGGACAACTATCCATGGGCGCCGACTGAGGTCGAGTGGCGGGAGCGCCTCCAGGAGATCAGAGACGGGTGGGGGAAACGCGAGTACCTCGAGCGCCTTGCCGCGGAGCTGGCGCCGACCCGTGCCCAGGACCCGGAGTTCAGGGAATGGTTCGTCACGCACATGCGACGCAGCCTGAGCCCTGGCGCCGCGCTCGCATTCCACCGGATGACAGCGGAGGCCGACGTCAGCGAGGTGCTGCCGGCCATACGCGTCCCGACGCTGATCCTCCACCGTCCCAGCATGGCGGCCCGGCCGAGTACGTGACGCAGCGGATTCCGCAGGCTGAGGTCGTCGAGCTTCCTGGGCTTCGGGACGCTTACACATGGGCCGATGACGCCGCCCACGAGCTGACGATCGACGAGACCGAGCGCTTCGTCTCCAAGCTTGTTGTCGCCCGGGGCCCGGACCGGGTCCTCGCGACGATCCTCTTCACGGACATCGTCGGGTCCACGCGGAAGGCGGCAGACGTGGGCGACTCCGCGTGGCGGGAGCTGCTCGCCCGCCATCACGCCCTCGTGCGTGGGCTCCTCGCGCGCCACCGCGGCGAGGAGCTCGATACGGCTGGAGACGGCTTCTTCGCGGCGTTCGACGGCCCAGGACGCGCGATCGAAGCCGCGTGCGCGATCCGCGACGAAGTTCGGAAACTCGGACTCGAGATCCGCGCGGGCCCCCACACCGGAGAATGCGAGCGCGTCGACGGCAAGCTCGGGGGGATCGCGGTCTCCATCGGCGCGCGGATCTCCGCAGCCGCGGCTCCCGGCGATGTCCTCGTGTCGGGAACCGTCAAGGATCTCGTGGCCGGCTCAGGTCTTGCCTTCGAGGATCGTGGGGCGCATGAGCTGAAGGGCGTCCCGGGTGAGTGGCGGCTCTATGCTGTGGCTCATGGCTAGAGACGCATACATCGTCGATGCCGTCCGCTCTCCGATCGGAAGGCGGAACGGCTCGCTCTCAGGGATCCGGGCAGAGGACCTCGCTGCGCAAGTCATGAACGGGCTCGTAGACCGGCTCGACGTCGAGCCCGGCGAGATCGAGGACGTCCAGATGGGTTGCGTGACCCAAGTCGGCGAGCAGGCGCTCAACGTCGGTAGGCAGGCGGTGCTCGTCGGGGGTTGGCCGGAGACGGTTTGCGCATCGACGATCGATCGCCAGTGCGGCTCGTCACTGCAGGCGGCCTTCAACGGCGCGTCTGCCGTCCAGGCCGGCCATCTCGATCTCGTCGTTGCCGCCGGTGTGGAGCACATGACCCGGGTGCCGATGGGCTCGAACCTCGGAGAAGCCGGTTGGGGCGCGGTGAACGAGAAGATCGGCGAGCGCTGGCCGATCGTGCCGCAAGGCATCTCGGCTGAGGTGATCGCGGAAGAGTGGGGGCAAACGCGGGAGGAGCTTGACGCGTACTCGTACGAGTCGCATCGGCGGGCCATCGCTGCGATCGACGAGGGCCGCTTCGAGAACGAGATCGTGCCCGTGGAGACGGGCGCGACCGGCGCAGCGGTTCTCTTCGCAGTGGACGAGAGTCCGCGCAGGGATACGTCACTCGAGAAGCTGGCCTCGCTCCAGCCTGCGTTCAAGACGGACGGGATCGTGACCGCTGGGAACTCGAGCTCGATCGTGGACGGCTCGGCCGCGATGCTTCTTGCAAGCGGCGAGGCCACGGAGCGACTCGGGCTGACGCCTCGCGCCAGGTTCGTCTCGTTCGGGATCTCCGGCGTGGATCCCTATCGGATGCTGCACGGAAACCCGGAGGCCTGCGCGCGGGCGCTCGGGAAGGCCGGGCTGACCTGGGACGACATCTCCGTCATCGAAGTCAACGAGGCGTTCGCCTCGGTCGTGCTCCAATTCCTGGCCGACACCGGGCTGCACGAGCGCTGGGAGACGGGCGATGTCAACCCGAACGGAGGCGGCATCTCGCTCGGACATCCCTTGGGCGCCACCGGCGCGCGGATCACGGCGACGCTGCTGAACGAGCTCGACCGGCGGGACGAGCGGTACGGCATCGCGACGATGTGCATCGGCCAAGGACAGGCGATAGCGGGGGTCATCGAGCGACTCTGAGGGCACGTCTTGTCGATCAGGTTGACTGATCGACCACGAAGTTACTGCGACTGGTGCTGATAAAGCGGCTCGAGCACGATGTGGGCATGTTCGGTTATGTCCTCATCGTGTTCCTGTTGATCGTCGGGCCGCTCGCGTACTTCGCCGGCGTCGACTCTCGTATCGACGAGAAGTCGCCTCGCCGTCGCTACACGAGCTGACCAGACCTCCGCCGGCGACGCTGCGCCCGTTAGGGTGGGCGCGTCGTGAGCGCACCGGAGATCCGCACGATCGGCGTCGTCGGTCTTGGCGCAATGGGCGCCGGCATCGCGCAGTTGTCCATCGAAGCGGGTTACGAGACCGTGGGTCGCGAGGTGACCGACGAGCTCGGCGAGAAGGCGCGGGATCGGATCGCCCACTTCCTCCAGCGCAAGGTGGACAAGGAGCGGATGACCGCCGACGAGCGTTTCGCGGTGCTGGAGCGCCTTGCGCTCCAGACCGAGCTTGCAGCGCTCTCGGACTGCGACCTCGTGATCGAGGCGATCGTCGAGGATCTCGAGGCCAAGCACGCGCTCTTCGCGGAGCTCGAAGGGATCGTCCGGCCGGACGCGATTCTGGCGACCAACACGTCGGCGCTCTCCGTCACCGAGATCGCGTCGGCGGTCTCCACTCCGGAGCGTGTCGTCGGCATGCATTTCTTCAATCCCGCTCCGCTGATGCCTCTCGTGGAGATCGTGCGCGCGGAGCTCTCCTCCGACGATGCCGTCGATGCGGCCTACACCTTGGGCGAGCGGCTCGGAAAGAAGCCGATTCGCTGCCACGACACGCCGGGATTCGTCGTCAACCGCATCCTCATCCCGCTCCTGAACGACTGCATCCGTGCCCTCGATGAGGCACGGATCTCGCCGGAGGAGCTCGACACGGCGATGACTGCCGGCGCGGGCTGGCCTATGGGCCCGTGCACCCTGGTCGACCTGGTCGGGATCGACGTGCACGTGCACGCGTCCGAGGCGCTCTACGAGAAGCTGCGAGAGCCACGCATCGCGCCGCCGCCTCGGATCGTCGCGATGAGGAACGCGGGGCTGCTGGGCCGGAAGAGCGGCCGCGGCTTCTATTCGTATGACTGAGAGCGACCGGCGAAGATTCGCGTGAGTGCCGGGACGGTCTCGGGCTGACCGTACACCTGCACGCGGTCGCCTCGCTCGAGCACGGTCTGGGGGCCGAACGCCTGTGGACGCGAGTCGCGGACGAGAACGCCGATCCAGGCGCGCTCGGCGAGGGGGAGCTCTTCGATCCGTCGACCATTTGCAAAGGCGAACTCGCCCACGGCGAACTCGAACGTTTCGACGAGGTCCTGGTCGACGGTCCGGAACGGCACGTGCAAACGCTTGGCGACGAAGGTGATCGAGCTTCCCTGCACCAGGACCGAGAATAGGACGACGACGAAGATGATCCCGTAGATACGACCTGAATCCTCGACACCGGCGAGCACGGCGAGGGAGCCGAGGAGAATCGGGACGGCGCCCTTCAGGCCACCCCAGACGATGAAGAGCTTCTCCCCACGACGGAGCCGCACAGGCGCGAGCAGCGGCACGAGTGCCAGAGGCCGCAGAACGAGGGCGAGCACAAGGGCAAGGACGAGGCCTTGGGCCCAGACGGTCGCATGGTCGAGATCGCTGTACCCCACCGAGAGCCCGAGAGCGGCGAACGCGGCGATCTCGGCCAGCGCAGCGAGTGACGAGTGGAATACCTCGATCTCTCCCTTGCGTGTCAATGCCACGTCACCGAGCAGCACTCCGGCGACGAAGACCGCAAGGAACCCGGACCCGTGGGCAACGGAAGCGAGCCCATAGATAATGCCGGCTCCGGCCAAGACGCGGATGGGGTAGAGAGCCGGGCTCGTGAGGCGTACCCGTTGGAAAACGGGTAAGAGCAGCATCGCGCCGGCGACTCCGACCGCGAGCCCGATCCCCATCTCGATCGCGAACTCCTCGAGAACGACGGCGATACTTCCTCCGTCCTCCGTCGCGAGCTCGATCATCCCGATCATGAGCGCGATCCCCACCGGGTCGTTCGTGCCGGCCTCGCCCTCGAGGATCGTCCCCGCCCGTCCGCGCACCTCCCGGCCACCGAAGACGGAGAACGTAACCGCGGGATCGGTGGGGGCGATCGCGGCGCCGATCAGCCCGGCGGTGATCCAGGAGAGCCCCAGGGTGTAGTGGGCGGCGAAAGCGACCAGCCCCCAGGTCGCAAACGTGCCCAGGATACCGAGCGCCAAGATGGGCTTGGCCGATTTGCGGAAGCGAGCGAGGCCGATGTGAAGCCCCCCGTCGAACAGGATGACGATCAGCGCAACGACTCCGATCCGCTCGACCACCTCGATCGACAGCGCGTCACGGAACGAGTCGGATGACGCCGCGAGCAGCCCTGCCGCGATCAAGAAGATCGCCGCGTTCGGGAGAGAGACCCGATCCGCGAGCCGCATTCCGAGGACGGCGAGGAAGACGCCTGAGGAGACGAGGAGGACGATGGCGCCGAAGTCGAAGATCTCGGTCATCTGACGAAGTGGAATCTACGATGCGGCGCGGATCGCGGAGGGTAAATTTCAAACTAGCCCACCACCCCGCGGAGACGCTTACAGTCTCCTTACACGGTTTTGATGCTGGATTCATGCCGAATCTCGATACTGGGCCTGGCGTCATGCGCAAGCTCATCCTCTTTGCCTGCTCGATCGCCGCTGCTGCGGTCCTCGGGGGCTCCGCCGGAGCAGCGGCGCCGGACGTCGGCGTGCTCTCGGTCGAGGACGGGAGAGGCATGGTCATGCTCGATTTGAACGGCTCCGTTCTCGGACGTCTGTCCACCGGCACGCTCCGGGTGACCGATCACACACCGCGGGACCGCTATTCGGCGCTGGTGGTCGGTCGCAAGCTGACGCAGGAGCGACTCGGGCCGAAGACCGTGCTCTACCGTGGCCAGGGACTTCGCTTCCGGATGGTTGGTGGCGGCTACAGGATTGTCGTCCGCGGATCGGGTATCTCCGTCTCGGCAGTCGGCCGCGGTGTCGTGTCTCTCGACGGTGAGCCGCGGTTGTCGGGAGAGGATGTCGGCGTGTATTCCCTCGAGGACGGCGTCGACTGCGACGTCGAGCGGACGTTGTGCACTCCGCTTCCAGACGAGCCCCAGCGCTTCACTCTAGGCTCGCCGTCCGGGGACGGCTCGCGAGTGCAGAAATGAGCCAGCAGCAGCACACCATCTTGGTCGTCGAGGACGAGGCGTCGATCGCGACGTTCGTCGCGGCTTATCTTCGGAACGCTGGCTACGGCGTCCGGACCGCCTCGACAGCCCAGAACGCGCTGGTTGAGCTCGCCAGCGAGCCGCCGGCGCTGATCATCCTCGACCTCAATCTGCCGGACGGCGATGGTGTCGAGCTCTGCCGCCGGATTCGCAAAGCTTCGGACGTGCCGATCCTGATGCTCACCGCGCGAGACGAGGACGTGGACAAGATCATCGGCCTCGAGGTTGGTGCGGACGACTACATGACGAAGCCGTTCAATCCGCGGGAGCTCGTCGCCCGCGTCAAGAGCGTGCTTCGTCGCGCCGCACCGGACCGTCGGCGCGGCGAGAGCGAAGAGCTCCGGCACGGGGACCTCGCCATCAACTCGGGCAAGCGAGAGGTGTACGTCGGCGACGAGGAGATCCGTCTCGCGCCAAAGGAGTTCGAGCTCTTGTGGGAGCTGCTCGATCATCGAGGAATCGTCCTCACTCGCGATCAGCTGCTCGAGCGCGTGTGGGGGTACACGTTCGCCGGCGACACACGGACGGTCGACGTGCATGTCCGGCAGATCAGGCGCAAGCTCGGGGACGCGTCCCCGATCGTCACCGTGTGGGGCGTCGGCTACAAGGTCGCGAGCGAGCGCACGCCCGCCCCGACCGCATAGCGATCTACTCTGGGAGCGCCCATGCTCGGGACGCTTCGTTTTCGACTTACGGCGCTCTTTCTCACGGTCGTGCTGGTGTTCGGCCTCGTCTCCATCGCACTTGCAGTTCGGCTTTTCCAGGACGTGACCCGAACGGAGTCGATCCGCGAGCTGTCGCGGGAGGCAGCCGGGCTGGCTGATCTGTACGCCCAGGCGGCTCTGCGTTCGAGCGACGAGGGCACGCTGGCCCCGGCATTTGCGGCTCGGAATCTCGAGCTCGCGACCGGGGACGAGCTCTTCTATGTCGGCCTATCGCTCTTTCCCGGGCAGCGGTTTGGGTTGACACGGCTGCCTCGCAGCGCGCTCGAGGACGTGGATCTCGCACGTGACCGGCTGGTGACGTTCGAGTTCACGCCGCCGGGCGATGACACGAGGCTGATCGCGGCCGCCCAGCCCGTTCGGCTTGTCAGCGGAACGGAGGCGTTCGGCTGGTTGGTGGTCGCCAAGCCGGTGACGGAGCTCCGCGCCCAGTGGCTGACACTGCTGGGACGCCTCGCGCTCGCGCTCGCGGTCGGGGTCGGCCTTGCCGGCATGCTCTTCTGGTGGTTGTCCCGGCGTTTCACCGAGCCTGTGCTCACCCTGACGCGGGCGACGCAGGACGTCGCTGCGGGCCGCTACGACGTCGAGATCCCGGAACCGCGCGGAAGCGACGAGATCTCTCTCCTCAGCGACCGTTTCCGCCGGATGGTCGCGAAGCTCGCCGAGGGCGAGCAGCTGAAGCGTTCGTTCCTCATGTCGGTCTCGCACGAGCTGCGCACGCCTCTGACCGCGATTCGTGGCCACGTAGAGGCGCTACGCGAGGGCATCGTGTCTGAGCCAGAGCAAGTACGGAGCTCACTCGACGTGATCGCGTCGGAGGCAGATCGTCTGGAGCGGCTGGTTGGAGACGTTCTCGACCTCGCGAAGCTGCAGGCCCACCGGTTCACGGTTCGTCACGAGGAGGTCGATCTCGGGCGAGTGCTCGATCACGCGTACAGCGCCTTCGCCGAAGAGGCGCGGCGACGAGAGATCGACTACCGGCTGGAGGCGGTCCCGGAGCCACCAGTCATCGTGTCGGACGGCGACCGCGTCCTACAGGTCATCTCGAACTTGCTCACCAATGCCTTCCGCTGGACGCCGGACGGGGGTCGGATCGAGCTCGAGCTCGCGGCGGAGAACGGGACCGTGCGCGTGGACGTCGCGGACTCCGGTCCCGGGATCTCGACGGAGCAGCGCGACCGTATCTTCGAGCCGTTCATCTCCAACGACGTGAACGGGACCGGGCTCGGTCTCCCGATTGCGAGAGAGCTCGCGGTCGCGCTCGGCGGCAGCATCGAACTCTCGTCCGCACCCGGCAAGGGAAGCCGCTTCCGGCTCGTTCTTCCGATCGCGGTCGACGGATAGCGCGTCGCTACGCGGCTGCCGCGTGCCCGACGAGCGCGTCGACGTCCGTTCGTGCCAGCTTGTCGACGTCGATCGACGGCGCGGTTTGGCCACGCTCGAGGCGCGCCAGTCGCGCGTCGACCCCGCGCCAGCCGGAGCTGACCAGGTCCACGAGAAGCGCAAGGTCGTCCACGCGTGCATGCCGCTCTGCGAGAAGGTCTCCTTCGATCCGCTCCAGCCGCCGAATCGTCTGGTTGAGCAGGCCGCGAATCTCGGCGATGTGGCGAGCCACAGGGAGCACCTCGACGCGGAGACCGTCGCGAACCGCGACACCGACCTGAACAGGAATTGACGCTTCGAGACCAGCTGTCACCTCGGCGAGCGTTTCGATCTGCCTTCGTGACCGTTCGAGCGTGGCCTCGAGCAAGGCCGGCTCGGGTCGGCGAGCGGCGGCTTCGGCAATGCGCTGCTGCGCACGTTCCAGGGCGAGTGCATCCATGGGCGCCGAGGCTACTCTCCGCGCCGGATGGACACCGTGCTTCTCGACTACGAGCTTCCGGAGGGGCTGATCGCGCAGCGTCCCCCCGCCCGACGAGACGACTCGCGGTTGCTCGTCTACCGCCGGTCGACGGGAAGAATCGAGCATCGGGTCTTTGCCGAGTTCCCCGATTTGCTTTCGGGCGAGCTCGTCGTCGTCAACGACACGAGAGTTCGCCACGGGCGGCTCTTGCTGCGGCGCGCAACCGGGGGCGCCGTCGAAGTGCTTCTCGTCGAGGAGCTCGAGGACGGGCTCTGGGAAGGTCTGGCGCGACCGACGCGGCGTTTGCGAGTCGGCGAGCGCCTCGGTCCGGTCGAGCTGGTGCAGTCACTCGGCGACGGGCGCTGGTTGCTCAGGCTCGAAGGGAGTGGCGAGGGCGAAGTGCCGCTTCCGCCGTACATCCACGAGCGATTGTCCGACCCCGAGCGCTATCAGACGGTGTATGCCGACGAGCTCGGCTCGGCGGCGGCGCCGACTGCAGGGCTTCACTTCACGCCCGAGCTGCTCTCGCAGTTCGACCATGTCGCGATCACGCTCCACGTCGGTCTCGACACCTTTCGGCCTCTCGCCGGCGATCGTCTCGAAGACCATGTGCTGCACGGTGAGCGCTACCGCGTGAAACAAGAGGCGTGGGAGCGGGTCGCGAGCGCCCCGCGTGTGCTCGCAGTGGGAACGACGACAGTGCGTACGCTCGAGACCGTCATCCGCTCGGGCGAGCTCCTGGGGCGCACCGATCTCTTCATCACGCCTGGTTTCGAGTTCGTGCGCGTAGACGCGCTGCTGACGAACTTCCATCTTCCCCGGTCGAGCCTGCTCGCACTCGTCATGGCCTTCGTGGGGGTCGAGGAGACCCATGAGATCTACCGCGCCGCGATTGCCGAGCGATATCGGTTTTACTCCTTCGGCGACGCGATGCTCGTGCTGTGACCACGGTGTTCCGTGTTGCATTGGCACGGTTTCGGCACGATCACGTCTCACATGCGTATGCACTTTCGCAATAGGCTGGTAGTGGGAGGAGGCAAGGGGTGGCCCCAAGGTTTTCTCCCGGTCGCCGAGAGCGTGGAGCGATCTTGAGCGCTGTCCGCTGACCGCCTTCCGTGTCACCGCAACCGAGGGTGTCGCCCGCGCGGGCGTCCTCGACACCGGGCACGGTCCGATTCCAACCCCGGCCTTCATGCCCGTGGGGACAAAGGCCACGGTGAAGTCGCTGCACCCGGACGAGGTGCGGGCTCTCGGCGCCCACGTCATTCTCGGGAACACGTATCACCTGCATTTTCGTCCCGGAGAGTCGGTCATCGAAAGCCTGGGCGGGATCCATGCCTTCTCCGGCTGGGACGGACCGATCCTTACCGATTCAGGAGGCTTTCAGGTCTTCTCGCTCCGGGACACGATTCTCGGTCTCGACGATCAAGGAGTGACCTTTCGCTCGGTCTACGACGGATCAGCCGCCCACTTCACCCCCGAGGAAGTCGCGGAGATCCAGCGTCGCCTCGGCTCAGACATCGCCATGTGCCTTGACGTGTGCCTCCCGGCGCCCGCAGCCCGACACGAACTCGAGCGGGCAGTCCGTCTCACAACGACCTGGGCGGAGCGCCAGGCCGCGGCCCCCAAGGCGCCCGGTCAGCTTCGCTTCGGGATCTCCCAAGGCGGCACCGACGAGGAGTTGCGCCGCCGCTCGCTCGAGGAGATCTCGGCGCTCCCGTTCGATGGCTTCGCGCTCGGAGGCCTCGCGGTCGGCGAGTCGCGCGAGGAGATGCTCGACTGCGTCGAGTGGGCGGCGCCGGCGCTCCCGCAGGACAAGCCTCGCTACTTCATGGGGATCGGCGATCCCGCCGGCATTCTCGAGGTCGTCGCCCGCGGAGTGGACATGTTCGACTGCGTGCTGCCAACCCGCACGGCTCGCACCGGCTCGGCGCTGACCTGGGGCGGTCGGCTCAACCTTCGGAACGCTCGCTTCACCCGCGATCCCAGTCCGCTCGAAGAGGAATGCGGCTGCCCTGCCTGCGTCCGCTTCTCCCGCGCGTACATCCGGCATCTCGTGACACAGGACGAAATCCTCGGGTTGCGTCTCCTGAGCCTGCATAATCTCTGGTTCGTACTCGACCTGACCGCACGCGCGCGGGCGGCGATCGAGCGAGGCACGTTCACGGCCTTCAGGCGGG
>JACDCN010000245.1 GCA_013817555.1 Actinomycetota bacterium | reverse complement strand
GTCGCGCACAGCAATCGCGAGCGCGATGAAGGTCGAGCCCCAGACGATGTAGACCGTGACCAGGGCAAGCCAAACCCGCGCGTCCCGACGCGTCGCCATCTAGATGCTTGATCGGGAGTTGACGCGCAGCCGAGGACGGTCACGACCAAGCCGGGCGACGCACTCACTCGTCGTGCAGGCTGGTAAGCCTGGACGGCGAGGGAGGGTGGCGATCCGGCGCCGTGTCGTGGCCGTCATCCGGCCCGCCGTGAATTCCCGATCAAGCATCTTGCAAGGATGCCGTGTCGACGATGATCAGCTCAAGTCGAGTTCACTCCTGAGTCGATCAGCTGCTCTGATTCGGCGTGACCTCGAGCCGGAGAATGTCCGGGCGGTGGTAGTGACCCGCTGGATCGAAGCGCTGTCGCTCTTCGTGCAGGCGGGCTGCGTCGAGCTCCGCGTACAGGATCCCCTCCTCGTCGTACAGAGGCCCCGCCAGGTACGAGCCGTCGGGAGCGAGGATGGCGCTTCCGCCGCGGCCGATTACGTCGTACCCGTCCAAGAGCTCGCGAAGCGGGAAGCTCTCCGGGTATGCCGCCGCGCGCTGGAAGTGGCAGGGAGCGACGACGTACGCCCGCGACTCGCGCGCGATATGCACGAGGGTCGCCTGCCACGCGTCGGCGTCGTCCGCTGTGGACGCGAGGTAGATCTCCACGCCTGACTCATAGAGCGAGAACCGGGCCAGTGGCATGTAGTTCTCCCAGCAGATGAGGCCGCCGATCCGTCCGAGCGGCGTCTCGAGCGCACGCAGTCCTCCCCCGTCGCCCTGTCCCCAGACGAGCCGTTCATGGTTCGTGGGGACGAGCTTGCGATGCTTCAGGGCGAGCGAGCCGTCCGGGGCGTGATAGAGGAGCGAGTTGTAGACGGTTCCGTTCCGGGTCGGGTCGACCTCGTTCACGCCCGTCACGAGCCAGACGGAGTGGTCCCGCGCGATCTCGCCGAGCCGATCGGCAGCCCGGCCCGGGATCTCCACGGCTGACTCGAAAAGCTGCGCGAACGCCGCCTTCGCGCGGGGATCCGACCAACCTGCGAGCGCCTTCGCCCAGACCGAGGAGGGATAGACCGAGACGAAGGTCTCGGGGAAAACGACGAGCTCGGCGCCCGCGCTCGCCGCGAGCGCCGTCTGCTCGGCGAGCTTGTCGAGTGTCGCATCCCGGTCGAGGACGACAGGCTCCACCTGGACGCACGCGACCGCCACCGTGGCTTTCATCGCCTCCATCCTCGCACGACGCCTCGGTGTGGCGGGGGCCGCGGCGGTTAGAATCGCGGCGTCGTGTCGAGCCTCGCCGCAGAGAGAACGTCGCGCTTGCCGAGAGGCTGGGCGCACCTGACCTTCCAGTTCGTGATCTGGATGGGCTTCTACGCGCTGTACCAGGTAGCCCGTGGGTCGGCGGATCGCAGCGTTGCGAACGCATTCCAGAACGGCGAATGGGTGCTCCGTCAGGAACGCGAGCTCGGAGCGCTCTTCGAGCCCGCGGTGCAGCGCGTGGTGGATACGTCTTCGCTCCTGGTGACGCTGACGTCGTACACGTATTGGCTATCGCAGTTCGCAGTCGTCGGCATCGCCCTTCTCTGGGTCTACTTCCGGCGCCACGAGCGGTTTACCGCGTTCCGGAACTGGATCATCGCTGCCAACCTCGTCGGGCTCGTCGGCTACATCTTCATGCCTACAGCGCCGCCGCGGATGTTCCCCGAGTGGGGCTTCGTGGACACCCTCGCCCAGTACTCGTCCGTGAACCACGAGAGCGGCGTCATCGCGTGGGGGGCGAACCCGTATGCCGCCATGCCAAGCCTGCATGCGATGGATGCGTTCATCGTCGGCGTCGTCATGTTCGGACTCGTGCGCTCGAAGCTCGCCAAGGCTCTCTGGCTTGCCTGGCCGATATGGGTCGCGCTCGCCGTGATTTCGACCGGGAACCACTACTGGCTCGACGTCGTCGCCGGGATGCTGCTCGCGATCGCCACGGGCTTTGCGCTCCGGCGCGTGCAGAGACTGCGCCTCCTGAGCTCCCTTCAGGGTGATCGCCCGGCGCGAGGCGGATGATGGAGTTCGCGAGGCAAGGACGCAGGGAGCGCCCATATCCGTTGCGATATGGGCGCGACTGAGGACGCGGCATCGCGGACTCCAGCGCCGCGTCGCGTCATGGCCGTTCACCCTGAAGTGAGCTCTGAACGCGCATGACCGACGACGACCCGCGCCCGGCCGACGAGCCGGCGCGTGTCAGTCAATTCGACCGCGTCAAGTCGGAGTACATGGAGGCGGCACGCGAGATCCTCGCGCGCTCGATGCGCGGCGTCGCGAAGACGAAGCTGACCCCGGACATGCTCACGCTGGCCGGCGTGACCCTGTGCCTCACAGGCGCGGTGCTCGTCGGCTTCGAAGCGCGGAACGAAGAGCTGTTCTTCTGGCTCGGAGGCGCTCTCTTCGTCGTCGGATCGGTGGCCGACATCCTGGACGGCGCGCTCGCCCGCGCTGCGAGCAAGGGAACCGTCTTCGGAGCATTCCTCGACGCGACCTTCGACCGGCTGGGAGAGGCTGCGATGCTGGCGGCAATCGGGTTGGTCTTCATGCGGGACTCGAACGAGCACGCGCTCGTGGCCACGTTCGCCGCGGTCACCGGCTCCTTCCTTGTCTCGTACACGCGAGCAAAGGCCGAGTCGCTCGGACTGCGAGGAGACGTCGGCTTCGGATCGCGGGTGGAGCGCGTCGTGCTCATCTCCGTCGGCCTCGGCCTCGCCCCTTGGGGATTACTCCAATGGCCGATTTATCTGCTCGCGGCGATGACGTGGCTCACGGTGCTTCAGCGCATGCTCTTCGTACGGCGTCAGCTCCGCGAGCTCGCTGAGCAAGCCTTGTGAGCGCTCGGACGGCGTGTCGAACTTCGGTCTAAACTTTCTGTAGACTGCTAGCACTTTGCCTGCTAGCAAACCAAGTAGAGCGGGCATCCTGGTGAGGATGCCCCCGTCGCTAAAGGATGCGCTCGTTCGAGATGCGGCTCGCAAGAGCTCCAACCTCAACGATGTGGCGAGCGGGATCCTCGCCGGGCTCTTCGGCGTTTCCCACGAGCCGAGCGGCCGCCGCCGCAAAGTGCTAGCAGGCTCCAGCCCTGTCATTCTGCTCCGCGTTCCTCAGGAGCTGAAGGACGAGATCCAAGCTGAGGCGGCTCGCACGGGCGCCAACGCGAATGACGTCATCCTCGCAGCGCTCGCCGATGGACTCGGCATCCCGTCAGCGAGCAATCGCAAACGAAAGGAAACAATGGCCACCACCAACGGCTCGAAGAACGGCGCGCGCTCCAAAGAGAAAGTGCGCGTCGCGATCATCGGCGTGGGCAACTGTGCCAACTCGCTTCTCCAGGGAGTCGAGTACTACAAGGACGCGAAGCCCGAGGACTCCGTCCCTGGGCTCATGCATGTCGACCTCGGCGGGTACCACATCTCTGACATCGAGTTCACCGCGGCCTTCGATGTCGTAAAGGGCAAGGTCGGCGTCGATCTCGCCGACGCCATCTGGGCGAAGCCGAACGACACGATCAAGTTCGCGACAGTGCCGAAGACCGGCATCACGGTCTCGCGCGGCATGACTCACGACGGCATCGGGAAGTACATGGCGCAGGTCGTCGAGAAGGCGCCGGGCCAGACGGACGACGTCGTCGGGATTCTCAAGGCAACGGGCACGGACGTCGTCGTCAACTATCTTCCCGTCGGTTCCGAGGCTGCGACCAAGTGGTATACCGAGCAGATTCTCGAGGCCGGCGTCGCGATGGTGAACTGCATGCCCGTCTTC
>JACDCN010000033.1:11966-12382 GCA_013817555.1 Actinomycetota bacterium | reverse complement strand
GCCCTGTTCCATGACGTCGGCAAGATCGGCATCCCGGACTCGATCTTGACCAAGGCGGGCCCTCTCGAGCGGAACGAGGCCGTGATCATGCGCGAGCACGTCACCCGCGGCGCGGAGATCGTGTCCAAGGTCTCGTCTTTCCAAGACATCGTTCATGCCATTCGCCACCACCATGAGCGCTGGGACGGACTGGGATACCCGGACGGCCAACGCGGGAACGACATCCCCCTCGAGGCGGCGATCATCGGGCTCGCCGACGCGTGGGACGCGATGACGACCGACCGACCGTACGCACACGGCCTCACGCTCAACGAGGCGATGCTCCAGATCCGCTCATGCCGCGAGAAACAGTTCAGCCCTGCGGTCGTGGACGCGTTCTGGCGCGTGGCCAAACGGCATCCGTCGGACATCCTCCC
>JACDCN010000033.1:0-11956 GCA_013817555.1 Actinomycetota bacterium | reverse complement strand
CGTCGCTGTGTAGAAGTCGTAGTCAGCTCGCGCCAGGAAACGCGAGATCCGTGTAGACCATCTCACCCTTGAACTTCCTGGCCTTGGGATCCCAGGGGAAGAAGATCGCGTTTCGCCACTCGAGCCGCTCGCCGCTCGGCTCGTTGTCGAGCCAGCGGGCTTCGTGCGTCGCCGTCACGCGGGCCTCCTCGCAGACCCCTTGCGGTCCGATGACGATGTACTGGAGGTCGAAGTGAATATCGGGGAAGGCAGTCAGAAGCTCGGAATAGAAGCGGGCTGCGCCTTCGTGGCCCTCCCACCGGGCGCCCGTGCCGAGCACCTCGTAGACGCAATCCTCGGTCAGCGTCGAGATCAGCCCTGGCAGGTCACGATTGTCCTCCGCGATCGAGTGGGTCTTCCAGAGCTCCCGGATCTCCGTGTGCTCGTCCTGATCGACCGGCCGCCGGAGCAGCTCGAGGATGCGTTCGCTGGCCATGGATCTCCTTTTCGAGCGGGAAAGTTGGCCGCCCGTTCATATCAGGAGTGACGAGCTACGGAAGCGCCAGCCGCTGGCCAGGGACTATGGTTGCCCCCTCGAGCTCGTTTCTGCGCTGGAGCTCCCACACGCCCTCGCGCGGGTCTCCCGGGAACTTCGCGTCGGCGATCGACCACAGCGTGTCTCCTGCTCGCACGGTGTGGTAGCGCTGAGGCGGGCCTGCGCCCGTGTCGCGGGCGAAGACAGCCCAGAGAACAACCGCGACGACGAGAACGATAGTGATTCGACCGAACATGCGTTCGTAACTGTGACGAACATATGTTCGTTTGTCAAGCTCAGCTACCGCAAGCTGGGAATCTCGTGCACCACGCGTGTCGCACGGCTGGGGTTCGACACCGCAGCCAGCTTGATGCTCACGTTCGCACGCAAATCCTCACCGGCTGGCCCCGGCAGCATCACGCTCAGGGAGCCCGGCCCAACCTTGACGGTTTGGCAGCTCGGACTGGGCGCTCGAAGTGGGCGTTGGGCAGCGCCCCCGATCCCCCGGACCGAAAGGCCGGACACGCACACCGCCGCATGCGCCTCCTCGCCGGCAGCGAGCACGGCCGTGACTCTCCCGAGACGGTCGACTCGAAGCTCCGCTTCGGCCCCGACCACATCGTCCATCGGGATCCAAGGTCGAGGCGCCTCGGCGCAGCCGGTCGCCGTGTCGGCGATCGCTGCGCGAACGGCATCCGCGGCCGGGCGCGGCGTTCCGTCAGCCCGCTGGAGCGCGGCCTGGAACCCGGTGCGCAACCCGTCGTCCCTGAAACCGAAGAAGCTCACCTCGTCGATGTCCGGCTCACAGGCCGAACGGCGAATCAGTTCGCCGTAGATCGTCGCCTGCGTGAGCTCATCCGTCACCGGCACGTTCTCCTTGCCCTGATATCCCACCCGCCGCGAGGTGTCCACCTGCCAGCCGACCTCGTCGAGATGCAGCCTCAAGCCGTTCACCGTCGTCGGCTGGCCGGTTCCGTGAAACGCATCCCACAGCGCCAGCTTGATGCGATCAAGATTCACGAACCCCGCGTTCGGCCAGCCGTACCCTCGATCGAGCGGATCGGTGGCGCGGTTCGGGTAGGGGTGGAAGCTGAACGAATCCATGAGCGGTCGCGTCCTTCCACTCGCCCGATACCAGGCGCCGAGAGCCCCGAGGAATCGCACGGGCGACGTCGAGACGTTGCTCTTCGCCTTCGGCTTGTCGTTGCCGCGCGGGGAGAGCCCGATCCCGACGACCTCGAGCCCCGGGTTGATCCCCTTCAACGCGTCGTACGCCGCGGCGAGGTACCGACCGAACGCGGCTCCGGACGCATTCGCGCCCGAGCGAGTGAACTGAGGCCTCCAGAAAGCAGGCTGATTGGGCTCGTTCCCAATGACGAACTGCCCTACCTCGGGGTACGCCTGAGCGACCGCGGAGACGTACGAGGCGAAGAGCGTCGGCGTTCCAAGACCAGCCTCGATCTCCCGCGGCGGATAGGGATACACGGCAAGCACGACACGGAGGCCCGCCGCGTGAGCGTTCGGGATTGCGCGATCCAGCAGCCGCTTGTCCTGGATGACCAGTGCCTCGCTCGGCTTGAAGCGGACGCCGATCACGGTCTGGCGAAGCCCGACTTCAGCCATTTCCGCATACATCGTCCGGCCGCCATCCGGCGCGTACTTCGCCGAGTCATCGTTTGCGCCCACATCAGCTGCAGGCGCAACCGACGCTCCGGCCAGGAGCGCGACGGTGACAGCCGTTGCCGCAGCGAGAAGTCGCATTTCAGTTTTCCGCAGGCTCCCCACGGCCCGCAGCTGTCGGAGCGTAGAGACGAGCCACAATCGCGTCAAGCAGATGCCCCGCGCCGAAGCGCACGGGATCATCCGCGGGAAGACCCGCTTCCGCCGCCGTAGCCTCTATCGCTGCCCGCGCCTCTTCGTTATCCGAAAGGTCCGCGGTGTTGAGCGCGAGGCACACGACCTTGGCGCGGCGCCGAGGGAGCGCGATCCGCTCGTGGAGCTCGATGAGCTCTCCGAGCGGAGGGATCGGATGCCCCGGACAGCCCTCGATCTCCGTCGAGCCCGCGCGATGGCAGAGGACGAAAGCGTGCGGAGCAGCGCCGTGCATGAGCCCCAGAGTCACGCCCGAGTACAGGGGATGGACAAGGGACCCCTGCCCTTCGACGAAGAGAAGCTCTCCCCCGCGCTCGGCGCCCTCGACAACCAGCTGCTCCGCCGCACCTGCGAGGAAGTCGGCAACGACGGCGTCGACTGCTATTCCCCATCCCGCGATCGCAATTCCGGTCTGGCCCGTCGGCACGAACACGGACTCGAGCCCGCGACGTCTCGCCTCGAGGTCGAGCTCGACGGCGACGGTCTTCTTCCCGATGGCGCAGTCGGAACCGACCGTGAGGACGATCCTCGCGTCCACGTCGAGGTTGGCTCCCGTTGGCACGCTGAGACCTTCGGGAGGGCGACGGAGGTCGAGGAGCGCCACCCGGTGCGCGCGAGCCAGCGCAACCAGCTCCGGATCCTCGGAGATGAACTCGTGCAGCCCGCTCTCGACGTCGAGGCCGCTGGCGATCGAGCTCTTCAGGAGCTGACGCCAGGCGGGAGGGAAGCGCCCACCTTGCGTCGCTACTCCCACGACCGCAACTGTGGGACCAAACTGAAGCGCGTCCTCGACCGCGCCGACGACGGGAATCCCGTCGTGCGTCTCCCCCACGCGGGCCGAGTCGAGGATCGCTACGACGGGATCGGGCCCATAGCGGATGATTCCGCGCATGGTCTTTCCGTAATGGGCGTCGTGCGAGAAGCCCTCGCCGAGGATAAGGAGCCGCCTCGGCCGAGCGGTCACGCGTCTGGAACCGAGACGCCGAGACCGGGTGCGGTCGACGGGATCTGGACGCCGTCGACGAGCTCGACGCCGGGACACGGATCCTCGCGCAGGAGCAGGTTCCCATCCAGGTCCACGTGGTCGCAGAGCGGAGCAACGCAGCATCCGGCCGCGATTCCGAGGCCCGACTCGAGCATGCACCCGAGCATCACTCCGAGCCGGAGCGCTCTTGCCGCGTGCACCATGCGCAGCGCCTCGCGGATCCCGCCGGACTTGGCGAGCTTGATGTTGATGCCGTGGGCGATTCGGACGCAGCTCTCGACGTCTGCGAGCACGTGGCAGTCCTCGTCCACGTAGATCGGGACGGGCGAGCGCTCTCGCAGCTCGGCGCCGCCCTCGTCGCCTGCCCGCAGCGGTTGCTCGCAGTACTCGACGCCGAGCTCAGCGAGCTGCGGAAGCGATTCGAGTGCCTCCTCGAGCGACCACCACTCGTTCACGTCGATTTGGAGTGGGAGATCAACGACCCCGCGGACGGCTCGCACGCGCTCGACGTCGAGGCCGTCGCCACCTCCGAGCTTGAGCTTCAGCCGCCGGAACATGGACGCGGACTTCTCCGCGCGGCGCGCCATATCGTCCGGGTCGCCGAGCCACACGGTCCATGAGGTCGGCGGTCCCCGACGAGGGAGCCCGAGCAGGCGATGGGCGGGAACGCTGAGCAACTTTCCCTGGAGATCGTGAAGCGCGCCGTCGATCGCCGCCTTCGCCGCCTGCTCGCCCGGGACCGTCGCCAGCCGCTCGCCGATCTCCTCGAGCGCGAAGGGATCGTCGCCCGGGAGCGCGGCATGCTCCTCGACAAATCGCAAGGCGGACTCGACCGATTCGCCGTACCGGTCGATGGGGGCGGCCTCCCCGTACCCGGTGGTTGCTTCGTGGCGAATCGAGACGTGCACGACGTCGGCATGGTCGGTCGCATCTCGGGCGATGACGAAGGTCTCGGCCAGATGCAGGCGAACGATCCGGGCGTCGATCTGCACGCCGGGGAGCTTACGGCCGGCTGATCGAAACGACGTACGCAACCGCGTCGGCCTGCTCCTGGCCAGAAGTCAGCCCCCGTGGCATCACCCCGCGCCCCTGCTCGATCGTGGCTATCACCTCGGCTGCGGCGAGCCCGGTGTCGATCAAGCGCGGCCCAGGGCTCCCTCCCTCGCCACCCTGGCCGTGACAGCTCGAGCATTCGCGTTCGAACACCACCTGTCCGCGGTAGACATCTCCCCCAGCGGTGCCAGCGACGGTCGGCGCGGAAGGCTCGAACACCGTCAGTCGGGCGAGAACGAAGGTCGCGATCACGACGATCGCGCCGACGACGAGCGGTCTCCAGCCACGTCCCATCAGATTCCGAACCGCACGTTCGTGAAGTACCAGAGGCTCGACGTCAGCCACAGCAGCGCGAGCACCGATGCCATGGTCAGTCCCGCTGCGGGCAGCGCCCACCCGGGAAGCGAGCGATCTCGGACGATGAGCACCTTCGCGGCGAAGACGCCATAGACGAACGTTCCTGCGAGCGAATGCACGGCCACGCGCGTGTCGGGCGTTTCAAAGCCGAGAATGGTCACGCAATGGAAGAAGACCGGCAACGTGAACAGGAACGCGAGCCGTCCCGACCAGCGGTGCACAAGGGCGACAACTGGACCGTGCATGCGGAGAAGCCGAGACGTCCCCACATCCTCGCCGCCGTCGTCACCTGGACGACCGTCAGTACGACCGCAGCCGTCGCGAACCAGGCCTTCGCCGCGATCGTCGACGAGAAGAGCGAGGTGACGAGGTCCGTGTCCACGTCGTTGACGTCGGCGAGCGGCACCGCCGGAGCGTACGACGTCACGGGCCGCACCGCCAAGGCTCGAAGCTTGGTAAGCCTGGACGACGAGGGAGGGTGGCGATCCGGCGAAGTGTCGTGGCCGTCATCCGGCCCGCCGCGAATTTCCGATCGAGCATCTAGACTGGCTCCTCGCGCGCTCGTAGCTCAGGGGATAGAGCGCTGGCCTCCGGAGCCAGAGGTCGTAGGTTCGATTCCTACCGGGCGCATAGAGAAAAGCCCCCTAAACCGGGGCTTTTTCATTCTCTTAGATACGATCACCGAGCCGCGATTTGGCTCCGTGTCACGTCCGTGTCACGCCTAGGAGCGCTTGACGAACGATTGGCGGGACGACGGTGACGCGGGTTCGCGTCCCGGGCGCAGCGTCACGACAGTCGTACCGTCCTCCACCTCCGCGACGCTCGCGACGACCCAGTCTTCGCCGTTGCGCTGGATCACATCACCTACGCCGGGCTTCTCTTCGCTCAGGCGGTACTCCGTATCAGCGGCGAAGCGGTATATGACCGTATCGGAGGACACAGCGTCCCTTCTACTTTGTCCTGACGCTATCCTCACGTTGAGTGTCGGTCAGGAGCGCCTAGGTGCCACTCGGATTCTAGGCGACTACAAGCTGAGGTCGGGCTTATCGTGATCCATCACCTCAGGGGCCAGCGCCACGGTGACAACGCGGTGGTCGTCCATTGACTCCGTTACCCCCACGACCACCCACGTTTTGCCCTGCCGAGCAAGGGTGTGGCCGACCTCGGGCGTCGTCTCCGTAAAGCCGTACTCCCAATCGCCGGTCGGGAACCGGATGGTGATAGCCATTGCCCTCGGTTTCCGCTCAAACCTGACGCGATGTCAACCTACAGCTCACCTACAGCTCTCCTCCGCCGTGCCCTCCCCCTGAGGAGACGAGTCTAGCGGCTTTCGCCAGTCTCTCCTATCAGTCACGTACGTACGCCCTCCTCATCTGTCGAAACGCCGAGCCCGAGCTCGACGAGCGCATCGCGAGCTCGATCGCGTTCGAGTACGTCCCGGTGGGCCTTCACATAGGTGCCGTGGAAGACCTCGAGCGAGTGCCCCATCATCGCCGCGGCTGCTGCCTCCGGCACACGCGCCTCGGAGAGCGCCGTTCCTGTCGTGCGCCTGAGCACGTGCGGCGTGACGTGTCCGAGCTTCGCCTTCTCCCCTGCTTCCCGGATCGAGCGCCGCGCGTTGTGCCGGGAGAGCGGCGTTCCGCGTTTCGTGCGAAGGACGAGCTCGGCATCGCCCTCGCCCGCGTGCAGGGCTTCGAGTGACTCCTGCAGCCGCGGTAGCAGCGGCACCGTGCGAACGCTCCGAGGCGACTTCGGCGGAACGATTCTCGCGGCCTCTCCCGGCTTGAGCGGCGCGAGCTGGCCACGGACGTGGAGAACACGGTCGACGAGTCCCACGTCGCCCCAGGTGAGCCCGCACGCCTCGGAGACGCGAAGACCGGCGTCGACGAGAAGGCACCCAAGCGCCTTGTCTCTCTTCCCGCGAAGCTGGGCGAGCAGGAGTGCCGCGTCTTCGTGCCGTAGCGCCCGCGGCTCCGATTGCGCCTTCCGCGCCGGCAGACGATCACGCTGGACGCTCGCGAACGGGTCTGCGGTCATGTAGTCGAGCTCCCGCGCGAAGCGGAGCACGGCCCGAAACGCGGTTAGAACGCCATGCGTCGCCCACTCCGAGAGCCCGGCCTCGTGGCAGCGATCGAGAACACGTAGGACGTCCGCCTTCCCGAGCTCCGAGAGCTTGCGACGGCCGATCGTCGGCGTCACGTAGTCGCGGAGCCGCGTCCTGTAGGTGCCGACCGTCGTCTCGCTCATCCGGCCCTTGCCCACGATGCGCGTGCGGTTCTCCGCCTGCTCGAGGTATTCGGCGACCACAGCTTCGAGCCGGTGTGCCAAGGCGAGCGGCGCGGTTCCGGTGCTCGCCGCTGCGCGCGCCCGGAGCGCGGCCTTCCGGGCTTCCCGCTCCGACGTGCCACGAGGGAGTGCCCGCACCTGTTGCCGCCCTCCCTGCCAGACGACGACGTCGTAACGCGTGTCCCCGGTCCCGGTCGTGCGGCGGTAGAGGCCGGTGTCGAGGCGTTCCCGGTGCCGGGTGTCAGTCGGCATCGCGACCTCCTCGGATCAGCGTGAGCGTCGGGCCAGCGACAAGGCCGAGCTCTACGGTTTCGCTGTGCAGCTGCTCAGCCAGAGACTCGAGGCGGATGAGCCAGGGCGGGGTCGTGCGAATGACCTCGTCCAACAACTCCTCGGCTTCACGATGGAGTACTTCCGCGCGATCGGCGAGCTCCCTGGCTGTCGGCGGGTCAGCGGGTATCGTCGCCCTCCGGGGATCGGCCGAGCAGCTCATGAGCCCGCGACTTGGCGGCGTCCCAGAGCTCGACGCGCGGACCGATGATCTCGCCCTTTGGTCCCTCCTGCGTGTCGCCGAGCACACCTTCGGCGACACGCTCTGAAAGATGCGTCAGCCTGTCCGTGAGCTTCGTCGGGCACACGCCGGACAGGATCTCGAAGACCTCAGCGACGGCCTCAGCCTCGACGAGGAGATCCATGACGGCTCGACGGTCGAGCGTGACGGTCTCGGTGAGAGTGGCGCTCATGGCGCCTCCTTTCGCTCAGCGCGAAGGCCCCCGAGCACAGCGATTCGGCCGCTGGCCCGGAGGCCGCGCGCATTCTGTCGCATCGCTCGGAAGGTGCGTGGGCCGAATCCACACGAGCGGGACGATACTCGGCTCGCCGGACCGAGGCAAGTGGCCAGGCCGCCCCCCTCGTCCGGCGAACCACCCATCTGCGGCAGAGCGCCGCCGCGCTCGCCGGGGGCTGCTTGAAGTGCCCGCGATCAGTGAGCCGATCGAGGCCCTCGAGCGCCCAGTTGAAGATCCCCGGAGCCTCAGCGACCAGCTTTGTCGTGAGCTCGGGGTCCTCCTCGTCGTAGAAGGACCGGGTCATGGTCAAGATGACGAAGCGGCCCGCGATCGTCCCCGACGCATCCGAAAGCTGCGGTAGTTCGTTCGTCAGGATCAGGAAGCGGGTCGAGAGCCTCCCGATCCAGTCGGGCTTGAACTTCCGCGGAACGGACAGCACGTCCTCGCCCGAGATCGACAACAACCGCTCGACCGCGAGCGTCGAATCCGATTTGGTGTTCAGGCGGGCGTCTGAGATCGTCGCGAGCGGCTTGCCGACGAGCTCGGCCATACCGAACTGAGTGGCAAGGCCCGAGTGGGTGGGGCAATGCCTGCTCTTCGCGAGAAAAACTCGAGCGCTGAAACGGCCATGCTCTACCGCTCGCTGGGCTGCCGTGAACGCGGGTCGAACTTCTCGCTCACTTCGGCCGCCCGTCCACGCTTCTCGACGATCCAGTAGCGCTCTTCGCGCCTGATGATGCACTCGGCGTCTGGCATGACGTGATCTTCGCTCGGCGCGACGAGAAATCGCGTTGCCTTGAGGCGGACTGCTTCATACTCGGCGACCGTAAGTCGAACCGGTACGGAACAGCCTTCGTCCGCGCACTCGCAGATCCAATCAGCAAACGCAGGGTTCACCCAGGTATGGACCGCGTTGTGCGGTTCTATGCGTTCGTTGTGTTCCCGGAAGAGACTCTCGTTTTTCGCTAGGCGATCGTCCCGATTATCCCCCGTCATCGCATCCCTTCCGGCGACTGCTTTGGAACTGCCGCAGCTCGCTTACTCTACGCCTGTCAAAGAGTCGATGGGGAAAGCGGCGAGAACCGGCGCTACCAGGAGGAAAATCACCGCGCCGATCACGAACACGACGAGTAGTGCCACGACCCAGCGAAGCGGCCGAGAGAGTCGCACACGGATCCGAGCCGAGCGCTGTACTCAGGCTGCTTTGCCGGAACCACGGCGGGCACGCGTGGCCGGGGTTTTTCGCACTGAGCCCGAATATTTGGCGCGGAGACGCTCGTTGTAAAGCCTTTTCAGTGTGCTTGCCAGCTTGCCCGAACGCCTTGAACTGAGGGCAGAGACTCGTGCGCGGTTATCGATCATGCGGAGTGTGTACCTCTTGCTCCACGCGCCAAACATGCGCGACCTGGCAGACAGTCTCCGCGTCTGGCGCGTGATCCTGCCTGAGACCCTCGACGAGTTACCGTCCGATGACGTCAGCGTCTCGTACGTTATTCGCGTCCAGCTCAGGGTGAGTCAGAGCCGGGCACGCGCAGCCGATCGCGCAGTGTGTCGAAGCGCGTTCGGTTTTCTGGCGACGCCGCCGCCTGGCCAGCGGACTTGCCGACACGCTTGGCCTGCTCGATCAGCCTGCGTCCCTCAGCACTGTTCGCGACCGTCCGTGCTTGAGCGATCAGCTTGCGCCCCTCCTCGCTCCGCGCAGTGCGGATGGCTCTTTTCATCACCTTTCGTCCTGAAGGGCTAACTGCAAATCTGACCGCCCAGCCGACTGGAGTAGGCATGAGCAGAGTCTAGCCAGCCGTAAGTCAACTCATCGCCGCCTTCTTGTACTTCGGCGGCACGCACCTATGTTTCAGAAACCGAGCTCTCGGTCGATAAATAGGCGATGGCCCACCCGAGACACGAACGAGAGGAAGACGCACGCGAGGGGCAGCTCGAGCACATTCGCGACCAGGTCTCCTCGGGGGAGCTCGTCGTTCGTCAGATGACGGATTCCGAGCGGGCGCACTGGGACGACCATTCCGCCACCTCTGATCGCCACGCGTCGCCTGAAGAACGCACACGGCGGGATGCTGCGCGGAAGAAGCGCGACCGCAAGAAACGCGACGCGTAGCGCCTCGCGCTAGTTTTCCCTCGCCCTGCGGCTGCCTGACCCGATGCTGTCCCACCCTGCGCCTCTGCCCTCCGGCTCGGGGTGGTCCTTCGAGCTGAAGTGGGACGGCTTCCGCGCGATCGTCTCGACTGAGGACGGGCTAGCAATTCGCAGCCGCCGCGGCTGGAATATGACGCCCGTGCTGCCGGAGCTGCGAGCGCTTCCTGCCGGGCTGGTGCTCGACGGAGAGCTCGTCGCGTGGAAGGGGAGCGAGCCGTATTTCCCTCTCGTCTGCCGCCGGGTGCTCAACCGCGACATGTCCGTTCCGCTGACGTTCGTAATCTTCGACGTGCTCCGGCAGGACGGCGTCGACCTGACGGTGCGGCCGTACTCTGAACGCAGACGCATTCTCGAGCGTCACCAGCTCGACGGTCATGCGTGGACGACGTCAGAGACGTTCGACGACGGCCGGGCGCTCTTCACCGCGGTGTGCGAGCTCGGGTTCGAGGGTGTTGTCGCGAAGAGCCACTCGAGCCTCTACCGATCGAATGATCGCGGCTGGGTGAAGATCAAGAATCCGAACTACTGGCGGCGCGACGCCGAGCGAGAGGCGATGACTCGGAAGCACGAGCGTCGGGCGAGCGTCTCGACATCGTCGCCGGGCCGCGGCTGAACCTCGCGTTCCTAGGACTCGAGCCCCACCACGAGCTCCTGTTCGCGACCGCTCCAGCTCGCCTGGAACGACTGACCGAGCCGCTTCAGGAGCGAGACCATCGGGGCATTGTCGCTGCACACCATCGCGACGAGCTCGCTGATCCCGGCTGCCCGTGCGTCGGCGGCGAGCGCGCCCCCGAGCGAGGATCCGATACCGCGGCCCTGGTAGACGTCCGCGACCGCGAACGCGACCTCGGCTTGCTTGCCGCCTCGCACGAGCCGGGCGATCGCGGCGGGTTTCGAGTCGCCGTCCACGTAACCGACGAGGACGTGACGGTCGTCGTCTACGCGCGCGAGTGCGTGGAGCTCAATGTCCGAAAGACGCGGCTTCGCGCCGCAGAATCGCTTCTCGCGCGATCGGTCGCCTAGCCGCGCGAAGAGCGCCGCGATCGTGTCGGTATCGCCGTTCGCAAGCGACCGTATGGTGAGCCCGTTGAGGTAGCGCGCATGCATGTGACGAGTTGAACGCGCGCGGACGCGCATAGATTCCCCGGCGTGCGACAAGCCGCGCCCGGTCGCGTCCCACAACATTTTCTGAGACCACACCGGGACCACACCAGCAGCGCATCGCGGAGCAGGTACGACCTGGACGAACCGCACTGTTGAGCGGAATCGGCTCCCCGCCTAGTGCCTTCCCTTTCCGGGCGGGAAAGCGCCAAGGTGCCGGCTTTATGCCTGGCCGCCGAAGTCCCCGGAAAGTCCCCAAACGTCTGGAGACGCTGCCGATTAGCCATCGCGAGTGATGCCCGGAAACGACAGAGCCAAGCCACTTGCCGCCACACCCGGACATCGCCCGCCACTGCTCCAGCACCGTCCCGAGCGGTTAGCGTCGCACGAAGGCTCTCACGAACGCCGGCGAGCCCCGTGTCACGTCCGTGTCACGCGACACTGCGAAACGACGGGGAATCCACAGGAACCGTTTGGCTCAACAGAGCGGTGTTGGGTAGCGGAGAGGCACCCAAAGTAACCCCCGACTGGCCTCCGGAGCCAGAGGTCGTAGGTTCGGCCGTATTCCTACCGGGCGCACTCTTCATCCCCTCTGCACGTTTACCCGGAGTGGCGTGCAGACTGCGCCACGTGAGCCCCGTCGAGCCGACCACGGTTCCGCAACTCCGCCCGCTCGGCATCGGCGAGATCCTCGACGTCGGGATCAAGATCACGACCCGGCACTGGCGAACGCTCGTGCTCGCGGTGCTGGTCGTCGTCGTGCCGCTCGAGCTTCTCGGCGCTCTCGTCACTCTCTCCGTTGCCGACAGCTCCGTCTACGACCCGCTCTCGAACGACTTCGACGAGCA
>JACDCN010000244.1 GCA_013817555.1 Actinomycetota bacterium | reverse complement strand
AGGACGCAGGGAGCCTCGATATCAGTAGATATCGGGGCGACTGAGGACGACGCGATGTGAAGCGTTTGCAGCCGGCCAGGCGGTGCCGTACTTCCCGGAGAGACCACTACTGCTCCAGTACGGCCGGAAGCGAGTCGAGGAGATCGCTCGCGATGAGCCCAACGCCTTGGGGCGCGAGCTCGGCGGCGCGGCTGTGCGCGACGGCCGCAGCAGCGGCGGCGATCTGCGGCTCGAGTCCCTTGGCCAGAAATGCGGCTGTGATTCCCGTGAGGACGTCCCCGGTGCCCGCTGTGGCCAGGGCGGGTGAACCGAGATCGGAGACGATCACGCCAGCTCCCGGGGCGGCGACGATCGTGTCGGGGCCTTTGAGCATTACCACAGCGCCGAAACGCTCAGCTGCCTGCCGCGCGGCCTCCAAACGATGTGCCCCTACCCACTCCGAGTCCGTTCCAAGCAGCCGAGCGAGCTCTCCGGCGTGCGGCGTAAGCACCGTGGGAGCCGCGCGCTCGAACGGCTCGAGCTCGAAGAGCGCATCGGCATCGACGACCGCAGGAAGGTCGATCCGCTCGAGAAGACCGCGGACGAGCGCCCGACGCCCGGAGCCACGCCCCAGCCCCGGGCCGAGCGCGATCGCCCCAGCCCTCCCGGCGGCCGCGACGATCGTCTCGACGGCATCCTCGTCGGTCCAGCTGATCTTGACCGCTTCGAGGACCAGGGACTCCGCGATGGCCAAGGACTCGGCAGGAACCGCGAGCGTGACGTAGCCCGCGTCCGCTCGAAAGGCAGCGAGCGCTGAGAGGCAGGCGGCGCCCGTCATGCCCCGCTGCCCACCGACGACGAGTACCGAGCCGGCCGTGTATTTAGTGTCTCCTGCCACGCGACGCGGGACGAGCCCGAGCAACGCCGGGGTCGCGCGCCGGTGCTCCGTGACGATCTCTTCGAGCCCGATCTCTGCGACCACTACCCGCCCCGCATGGAAGCGGCCGGGAGCCAGCGCAAGTCCCAGCTTGGGCGCATGAAACGTCACCGTGAGATCGGCATTCGCTACGGCGCCCGCGACCTCGCCGGTGGAAGCGTCGACCCCGGAAGGGAGATCGACAGACACGATCGGAGTGCCTGCCGCGTTCATCCGCTCGATCACCGCAGCCGCATCCGGACGCGGCTCGCCGCGGAATCCGGTTCCGAACACCGCGTCGACGATCACGTCATATCCCTCCACGTCCGCGGTCTCGTAGGCCTCGTGGCCGGCCTCCCGCAGAATCCGCGCCGCAACGCGGCCGTCGCCACCGTTCGCGCCGCCGCCACACACGCAAGCGAACCGCCGCGCAGCCGGGAAGGCCAGCATCGCCTCTCGGGCGACCGCGGCGCCGGCACGCTCCATCAGCTCTGGAACCGTGTCGGGATAGCCCGGGTATCGCTCCTCGGCGGCGCGCATCTCCGCAGCCGTGTAGAGCGGCTCGTACATGACGTTAGTGCGCAAGATCGGACTCGGCTCGCGCCGAGTCCGATCGCGCGAAGATCCCTAAAGGCGGCCGCTTCGCGGCCGCGGCGTTCCGCCTGCTCATTCGGCGACCTTCGTCATCACCACGCAGATCGCCGCCGCGAGCTCCCGCGAGTGCGTCATCGAAAGGTCGATCGCGCCTGCGCTCACCCGCTCCGCGAACGCCGCGGTCCTCCCGGAGAGGCTGACGCCTGGCTTCGGCCGGCCCGCGATCTCCACTTCCTTCCAGGTGAAGCGAACCCCGCAGCCGAGCGCCTTGCCGACCGCCTCCTTGCCGGCGAAGCGCGCTGCGTAGCTCTGGGCGGGATCAGCACGGGACTCGCAATACGTTCGCTCGGCCTCCGTGAAGCAGCGCTCGCGGAAGCCGGGGCGCGCGAGGGCGCGCCGCACGCGCTCGATCTCGATCAGGTCGACCCCGACCTTCACCTGGGGAGACCCCCGGTCAGGTCTTCCTCGAGCAACGCGGGGAACTGGGCGAGCGAGGAGACGACAATGTCCGGAGAAGCCTCCGCCGTCTCGAGCGTCTCCGGGCGGAACTTCCCGGTTCGAACGAGCGCGGTCCGCATGCCGAAGAGGCGGGCGCCGCGGATGTCCGACTCGATGTCGTCCGTTACGAGCCACGTCAGCTCGGGCTCCGCCTCGAGAACGTCCAGCGCGGCTGCGAAATACGACGGACTCGGCTTCCCGAGCACGGTCGCCTCGACGCCGGTGGCGTACTCGAGCCCGGCCACGAAGGCGCCGCTGTCGAGCATCGGCCCGCGGCTGGTCTGCCACCACTTGTTCTTGTGCAGGCAGTAGAGCGATGCACCGAGTTGGATCTCGCTGAACGCTCGTGCCAGGTTCATGTAGCTGAACACCTGGTTCGGCTCGAGCGTCTCGTCGCATCCTCCGATGAGCACCGCATCGGAGTCGTGCCCGACGAGCTCGAGCCCGTCGAGATCGGGGACGATCGATGTCATTGCGAGAGCAAGCACCCGCTTTCCCGCGAGCTCGCGCGCGGCTGCTCCAGCCGGCGTCTGGAGCTCGAGGTCTTCCAGCGAGAACTCCATCCGGCGAAGCTCCTCGGCCAGACGGGCCCGCGGCCTCGTCGAGTTGTTCGAGACGAAGCGGAGCGCATGACCTGCCTCTCGCAACGCAGCGACTGCTTCGACGGCGCCGGGGATCGGCTCGCCCGAGACGTGGAGCACACCGTCGATGTCCAGCAGAATGCAGGCCATGGAGCGTGAGTCTATTCGGGTCACACGCTCCGTCTCCCTGCCGGTCTCGGAGATCGAGCTCCGGGTCTCGCGGTCGAGCGGGCCCGGCGGGCAGCACGCCCAGAAGTCCTCGACACGCGTCGAAGCCGTACTCGATGTCGAGGCATCGACTGCGCTTTCGGACGTGCAGAAGCGACGCGTGACGGGAAAAGTGGGACCGGTGCTTCGGGCAGTGGCCCAGGATGAGCGGAGCCAGGCACGCAACCGGGAGCTCGCGACAGAGCGCGTCGTCGAGAAGCTCCGACAAGCACTCGCCGTCCCGCGTCGCCGGGTGGCGACGAAGCCGACCAAAACGGCACGCGAGCGACGGCTCGAGTCGAAGCGGCGCCGCGCCCGGACGAAACGGCTCCGCCGCTCACCCCCAGACGACGCGGCATAGGATCGAAGCGTGGACGTCATCAACCTGGCCAGGCTGCTTCCGGGGCTGCCGACCGAGCGGACGCAGTTGCTCGACAACCTCGGGCGCATCCGTCGCGAGGTCGCACCGATCACGCGGGAGCTCTCAGATGCGCTGGCCGACCACATGAACATTCGCCGTGGCGAGGTGCACGAGGTCGTGTCCTTCTACTCGTTCTTACAGGTCCCAGTCGATGCGGTCCGCGTGTGCACCGGTCCGATCTGCGACTGCTACGGGGCACGCGAGCTCCTCGCGACCACGCCCGGGGCGATCGAGGTCGCATGTCTCGGGCACTGCGATCTCGCTCCGGTGATGACGCGCGGCGACGAGATCGTCCCCCAGGTCACGCACTCCACGAACGACGGTCCGGCGATCGGGCTCGGTCAACGGGACGAGACGCTCGCCGACTATGAGAGACGCGGCGGCCTCGAGCTGATCCGAGAGCCGCTCTCACCCGAACGCATCGTCGAGCAGCTCAAGGCGTCCGGGCTCACCGGGTACGGCGGCGCCGGGTTCCCGACCGGGATCAAGTGGGAGGCCGTCTCGCGCGAGCCCGGCCCGCGCTTCGTCGTCGTCAACGCTGACGAGGGTGAGCCCGGGACGATCAAAGACCGCTACGTCATGGAGCTCCGGCCGCATCTCTTCGTCGAGGGTGTCCTGATCGCGATGCAATTCGCGCAGGCCAACGA
>JACDCN010000243.1 GCA_013817555.1 Actinomycetota bacterium | reverse complement strand
CGGCTTCGGACCGCGGTCTCAGCGCCGTTACGGCGCCTTGCTCGGCGAGCGCACCTTCGTCGTCACGCCGTAGCGGACAAAGAGCACGCCGCAGTCATCGCGCTGGTGGAGGACATGGCGCGGGCGTACAGCGTTCCGAGACGCACCCCTTCGAGCCATCCGGGTTCGTCTCGGCGTCCCGTGAGGCACTGCATCTGAAGTCGCATCTTGGGGTCATCGAGCACGCGGTGTGGGGGACGTTGGGGCAGTCGCTCGTAGCGAAGGTGGTTCACGCCGGTAGAAAGTCTGCTTCGCCTTGACTAGCCAGGGTGCAGATTCAGTTTGATAGAGCCAGCAGGGGAGACAGGACTCGAACCTGCAACCGTCGGTTTTGGAGACCGGTGCTCTACCAATTGAGCTACTCCCCTGGGCTGCGAGGGCCAATGGTAGCGCCGGGGAGGGGCGGGCCTGCCCGGCCCCTACACTCACGGTGTGCACCGGCGCGCGCTCGGGCTGCTCTTCGCGAGCCTCTCGGCCGGGCTCTTGGCCATCGCCGTTCTCTCCGCGCTCGAGGGCGGTCGGGCCTGGGTGATCGCGCTTGCAGCGGCGGCTGTCGGTGTCTGGATGGGCGGTCTGAGCCTGCGCGCCCTTCGGCCCACCTGAGGAGTCCGCCTGTCCCCGGCGTATTCTCTCTAGCACGTGGCTGTGGCAAGCGACACGCAGACTCTTTGGCAGGAGTACCGAAAGTCGGGAGACCAGCTCCTCCGCGATCGGCTGATCCTGACCTACGCACCCCTGGTGAAATTCGTCGCCGGGCGAGTGAGCGCGAGCCTGCCCTCCCACGTGGACGAACAGGACCTCGTCTCGTACGGGCTCCTGGGGCTGATCGGCGCGATCGAGCGCTTCGACCCCGGCCGCGAGATCAAGTTCGAGACGTTCGCGATGGCTCGCATCCGCGGCGCGATTATCGACGAGCTCCGCTCCCTGGACTGGGTGCCGCGTTCGGTTCGTACGAGAGCGCGTCAGATCGAGCGGGCGATCGCAACGCTCGAGAAGGAGTTGATGCGCGCTCCGACCGACGACGAGATCGCGAAGAAGCTCGGTGTGACAGACGACGAGCTCGAGAACAGCCTGTGGGAGATCTCCCGCACCTCGGTCGCGGCCCTCGACGAGCTCTGGTCGCCCTCCGGCAGCGGCGACCAGATCGCGTTGATCGACACGATCGAGGACTCGTCGGGTCCTGACCCAGAGACGTCGCTCGAGCTGACGGAAGTCAGAGAAGCGCTGGCCGAGGCCATCTCGAGCCTGCCGGAGCGCGAGAAGCTCGTCGTCACCCTCTACTACTACGAGGAGCTGACCCTGCGCGAGATCGGCGAGGTGCTCGGTGTCACCGAGTCGCGGGTCTCGCAGCTGCATACGAAGGCGATCCTGCGTCTGAAGGCGCACCTGTCAGGCGCGCAGCGGGAGCCTGCCGAGACCTAGCGGGTCTCAACCGTCATGCGCCCGCACATCCTCGCTCGGCAGTCAAGCGCTTCGACCGGGCCGCCGAGCTGGCCGTGAGCATGTTCTTGCAGGGCAAACTCCCGGCGCGCAAAGATGTCGAGCTCGGACTCGAGCAGGATGCCGTCGCGCTCGTAGGAATCAACTCCGAGGTCCCGCCGTAGGTCCGTCAACAGCTTGCACGAGAAGCCGCGAGGCTACGGACAGGCACGACGTCGAAGCCGTAGATCGAGAACCAGGTGGTGTGGGCGCGAACTCACACCACCTGGTTTGCTGTTTCCTACTTAAGCTTTCCCTCGTCGTCACGTAGTGGTCGGAGTCGTCAGCCAGAACCCGGGTTGACCCGAAGTAAAGCGTCGTTCCGTCCCAGGAGAGTGACGGCCGCGTCTCGCCTGCGGAGCTGTTCACATTGGCTCCAAGGTTGACCAGGGTCGACTCCGTATGGTCGAAAGTGGTCCGCCTCTGCTCGAGCATCCGTCAGCACACACGCGCTGACGCACCCTGAGCCTTCGCGTAGCGCCCGCCGACTAAGCTTCTCGGGGCCGAATCCAGCCCGACGAGGAGGACGAGAAACCCATGCCCGAGACCGCCAGGATCCGCAACGTCGCCGTCGTCGGTCACCGCGGGACGGGGAAGACGTCACTCGTCGAGGCGCTGCTGTTCCAGTCGGGCGCGATCAACCGGCTCGGGGCGGTCGAGGCGGGGACGACGATCTCGGACGCTGACGAGGACGAGCACAAGCGGCAGCTATCGATCGCGCTGTCGCTCACACATGCGACCTGGCAGGAGCGAAAGCTCAACCTGGTCGACATCCCCGGCGACCCGAGCTTCCAGGGCGAGCTACGAACCGCCGCGCGTGTGGTCGAGGGATTGCTCGTAACCGTCTCGGGCGTGATGGGCGTCGAGGTCGGAACGTCTCGAGCCTGGCGACTCGGGGACGAGCTCGGGCTCGCGCGGGTCGTCTTCGTGAACATGCTCGACCGCGAGCGGGCCGACTTCTTCCGGACGCTCGAGCAGCTTCGCTCCCAGCTGTCTCCGCAATGCGTCGCCGTCCACATTCCGATCGGGACCGAGCACGAGCTGACCGGGATCGTCGACGTGCTGCACATGTGCGCGTACGCGAGTCCCGAAGGAGCGAAGGAGGGCGAGCCGGGTCCGATCCCCGACGACATAGCCGACATCGCCGCCGAGTACCGCGAGAAGCTGCTCGACGCCGTCGTCGAGACCGACGAGGCGCTCATGGAGCGCTACCTCGAGGGTCAGGAGCTCGACGCGCACGAGGTTGCGGCGGCGTTGAAGGCCGCGGTCACGAAAGGCGAGGTGTTTCCCGTCGCGTGTGGCGTCGCCACGAAGAACCTCGGGACGCATGCGGTTCTCGATCTGCTCGTCGAGGGAGTCCCCTCGCCCGCGAAGAAGGGCTCGCCGATCGACGTGGACGGCGCGTCCACCGCGGTCTTCGTCTTCAAGACCGTTGCCGATCCGTTCGCGGGTCGCATCAATCTCTTTCGTGTCCTTAAGGGGCGGGTGACCGCAGAGACGACGCTTGTCAACCTGCGGGGCAAGGGGAAGGAGCGGCTCGGCTCGCTCCTCGAGCTGCAGGGGAAGGAGCACAAGCCGGCGCTTGACTACGCGGAGGGCGACATCGGCGGCGTCGCCAAGCTCAAGGAGGCGCAGACGGGCGACCTTCTCGTGGACAAGGAAGTCGCGATCGAGGTTCCGGACTTCGGCTTCCCGGAGCCCGTGATGAGCTTCGCGATCACCCCGAAGACGAAGGGCGACGAGGAGAAGGTGGCGACGTCCATCCGTCGCCTCGCCGAGGAGGATCAGACACTGCACCTGCGACGCGACCAGCAGACCGGCGAGGAGATCCTCTCCGGGATGAGCCAGATGCACGTCGAGGTCGCTCTCGAGCGGGCGAAACGGCGCTTCGGCGTGGATATCGAGCTGCACCCGCCGCGGGTTCCGTACCGGGAGACGATCCGCCGCGAGGCACGAGCTCACGGGCGCTACAAGAAACAGACCGGTGGACGAGGCCAGTTCGGCGACTGTCACATCGTCGTCTCACCGTTCGAAGAGGGCGAGTACGAGTTCGTCGACAAGATCGTCGGCGGCGTCATCCCGCAGAGCTACCGCCCGGCAGTCAACAAGGGAATCCAGGAGGCGATGCACCACGGAGAGCTCGCTGGCGCGCCCGTGCAGGGCGTGCGCGTGCAGCTCGTGGATGGTTCCTACCATACGGTTGACTCATCTGAAATGGCATTCAAGATCGCCGGCTCGATGGCGTGGAAGGACGCGTACATGAACGCCGACCCGGTGCTTCTCGAGCCGATCATGGAGCTCGAGGCATCGGTCCCGGACGATGTGGT
>JACDCN010000242.1 GCA_013817555.1 Actinomycetota bacterium | reverse complement strand
GCCAACGAGTGTGAAGCGCGTCCGTCGCAAACCCGCTGCTACGGCGGGATTGCCAGTGCGAGCGGACACACTCGTGGTTTAGCGCGACACGCACCCTCATCCCAGCGCCTGGAGTGGCTCAATCTCAGGATTCCGCCAGCTCCTCGGCCGACTTTGTGGCACGTGATGCTGTGTAGGCTGCCGCGTCCAGCAGCGAGTGCATCCGGGCTCGTGATCGCGTGGCTGGCGCGCTCCGAACCCGCTCCCACAGCCAGGTTTCGAGCAGTCCGAGATGGCCTCTGTTAGCTACTCAGACAACGAATGGTCTCCCGGAAAGTAACCTAGAGTGACTTTTTTGGCTTTCCAGCGTCCACGCAGCGTCCACCGACGCCGTGTCTCTCAGGCCGATGTTGCACTCGAAGCGAAGGAGAAGGATGTCGGCCAGATGGTCGGAGACATCTCTGAGCCTCCGTCGGGGTCGTCGCAGCCGCGGGCATCCTCGTCGCCGTCACTCTCGATGTCCATGTAACCAGCGATACCCCCTCGCTCCACGACCTCGGCCTGTTCGTGTTCGAGGGCGCGTGGGTCGCACTCGGCGTCGCGCTGCTGCGTGCGGAGCGCCGGCGTCAACCGGACACCGCCTCAGCTCTGTCCTGAGGGCGCGGCGCCGATAGGTGCCAGGGACGGAACGGTCCGATGCGCGAGTGTGCGGGGTGTCCCCTGAGCGTCTGACCGCATCTGAGACAATGTGACGCATGAGCGAGAGTCGCCAGGCGTTGCGGGGCACCTTCGACCTGGCTGCCGACGCCCCGTACCCTTCTGCGAAGCTGTGCGCCGGAGTTCGCGTCTACGCTCTGTAGAGACGGCATTCGTCTAGTCCTTCACTTGCACCGACGAAAGGGGCCATGACCATTAATCCGAACAAGGCACTCTGGGAGAAGGGCGACTTCACTCGCATTGCGGAGAGCATGCGGGAGAGCGGCGAGGCGCTCGTCATGACGTTGGGAATTACCGACGGGCTCGAGGTCCTGGACCTCGGATGCGGCGATGGGACCACGGCCTTGCCAGCGGCGAGGCTTGGGGCGGACGTCCTGGGTGTCGACATCGCCAGCAACCTCGTTGAGGCGGGGAACGCACGAGCACAGAGCCTCGGCCTCACCAACTGCAGATTCCAGGAAGGCGATGCGTCCGATCTGAGCGAGCTCGAGGATGACAGCTTCGACCTCGTCGTCAGCATCTTCGGCGCGATGTTCGCTCCGAGGCCGTTCGACGTTGCAAAGGAGGTCGTTCGTGTGACACGGCCCGGCGGCCGGATCGTCATGGGGAACTGGATCCCCAATGACCCGACGCTCGTCGCCCAAATCCTGAAGATCAGCTCCTCCTACTCGCCGCCACCTCCGGAAGGGTTCGTCAGTCCCATGACGTGGGGCGTTGAGGACAACGTGATCGAGCGATTCGCAGGCGCGGGAGTGTCCGAAGAGAAGATCTCGTTCGAGAGGGATACCTACACGTTCAACTTCCCAGGCGCACCATCGGAGCTTCTTGCTGTGTTCAGGACGTACTACGGACCGACCATGAACGCGTTCGAAGCCGCAGCAGCCAACGGCCGCGAGGCCGATCTGCAGGCCGAGCTGGACGCCCTCTTCAACGGCCAGAACGCAAGCCTGAGCGAGGATGCCACCTCCATTCCTGCAACCTTCCTGCGCGTGACGGTCGCGGTGTGAGATGGGCGTAACGGGAACGCGACCGCATAGCGGCTAGAGCTCGAACAACACCCGAAGGTCGATGTCAACAGTTCACGGGCGGGATGGCACTTGCCTGGGCGAGTGTTCACGGATGTCGGTTGAGAAAGATCGTTCAGGTATGAGACGGCACGCAGCGCGACGACGCACCGAGAGCTTGGGGAGCGTCCGATCTCACGCTTGTCTCGCTGTATCGGGTGGATTTCGACGTCCACCATGCTGCGTGTGCACTGGGCCTACGTGCTCGTCACAGAGTTATGCCGCGGTCGTTGACTCCACAGAAACGCTAGGAGTCTGCAGGCGTGATGTTGTTGTTGAGTCGGAAGAAGTTGTCGGGGTCGTACTTCGCCTTGACCTCCGACAGCCGGCGGAGGTTCTTACCGTGGGCACTGTCGACGCCGACATCCGTTTCCTCGTCGGAGATCCCCGTGAAGTTGAGATACACAGAGCCGGTACCGAACGTGCTGATCGCCGACCAGGTGTCTCGCACCCAGCCGACGTTGTCATCGTTCTCGGATGGATCGGCCCAGTTACCGTCCACCGACGCCATCCACGACGCAGACCGCTCCGTGAAGGCCGTGTCCTCCGACCCCACCTTGTTGATGGCGCCACCCCAGAGGAAGGTGACCATCATCGATAGCGGCGATGGGCGTTCGCGCGCCTTCTCCGCGATCAGGTCGATCGCGTCGTCCGAGAGCTCCTTCAGGAAGGTGGACTTCCAGTAGCTCTGCCATTGCTGACGCGGGAAGAACCCGTCGAAGGCGCTCTGCACCACGGTGTATGGCATCGGCTGCGAGATGTCGGCCAGCGGCGTGCCGAGCTCACGGAGGGGCTGGAGGGCCGTCATGCCCTCGTCCGCTCCCCCGGCGTAGACGCCGCCGATGACGAGACAGTGCTGGTCGTGGACCTCGGGCGGAAGGCTTGGATCGGCGGGCATCGTCACGCCGATCGCGACGGCTGACACTTCTTCGGGCGCGGAGTCGCCGAAGTCGCGGAACTTCCGAAGGATCGTGACCGCGTCCGCGAGCGGGTAGAAGATGCCAGCGAAAGCGACGATGGGGCCGAGGGGATGGAGCTGGAAGGTGAAGGAAGTCACGACCCCGAAGTTCCCGCCGCCCCCGCGGAGCGCCCAGAAGAGGTCGGGACTCGAGTCCGCCGAGGCGACCCGCACTTGTCCGTCCGCACCGACGACCTCTGCTGCCACGAGGTTGTCGCACGAGAGCCCGTACTTGCGGCGAAGCCAACCCTCGCCGCCTCCAAGCGTGAGCCCGGCGACGCCCGTGTCCGAAACGATGCCGCCCGGAGCCGCGAGGCCGTGGAGCTGCGTCTCGCGATCGACGTCACCCCAGAGCGCGCCGCCCTGCACCCGCGCGAGGCGCGCCTCGGCGTCGACGAAGACGCCGTTCATCAGTGAGAGGTCGATCAGCATCCCGCCGTTGGAGCTCGAGAGTCCGGCGACCGAGTGTCCACCACCGCGTACCGCGACTTCGAGGCCATTCGAGCGCGCGAAGTTCACGGCGTCGACGACGTCCGCGGTGCCGGCGCACTGAACGATCAGCCCCGGTTGGTCGATCTGCATGGCGTTGTACGGGGCCCGGACCCGCTCATACGCCTCGTCCCCCGGAGTGAGGACGTTGCCGCGGATCGCGGTACGGAGCTCCTCGAGAGCTTCGTCCGAGACATTCGTCTCCGAGCCCGCGATCGTCGAGAGGACTGTGGCCATGGATACCTCCTTATTTCTGCCCGCCGACTAGCGGAGGCGCTCAAGTAATGCCGAAACATCGAGAGCGTGCCACAGCAGCGCAGCCCACGCTGGTCACGCGTCCCGCCCTTGGGCAGGTATCTCCGAAGCGTTACATCGTGGGCGCCTGTCACAGAGACGGTGAAACAGACGGCAAGGGCAACCGGTCTGGCTTGGGCGAGCGTGCTCTCGCCCAAGTCGCGGCATTGAGAGGAGCGTCCGCGGAACTGAGGGTCAGAAGGAGCGGACTCACCCCGCAAAGGCAAAAATTGGGCAAAAGTCTGACCGGCCGATTGCCGCAGCGAAAACGAAAAAGCGAAAAAGCCCCGTTTCCGGGGCTTTTCCAGTAGCGGGGGCAGGATTTGAACCTGCGACCTCCGGGTTACGAGCCCGACGGCCTCG
>JACDCN010000032.1 GCA_013817555.1 Actinomycetota bacterium | reverse complement strand
GCGCGGATTCCGGTCGCGCAAAATCTCTAAAGCCGTCCGCTTCGCGGCCGGGGGGCTGTTTCATATCTAGGCTTGTGGATGTGAGAGACCGTCGCCTCTGGGTCGTCATGGCCGTCGTGGTACTCCTCGTCTGGCTGGTCGGCGCCGCGGTCACGAAGTACACGCTGGAGCAGATGGCCTACGTCACCCCGATCGCCGTGGTCGTGCTCGGAGCGACCGTCGGGCTCGTCCTCCTCTGGGTCAAGATCGTGGTCGACGCGCTTCATCGTCGCCGCAGCACGTCGTAGCGCCTCCCGGTCAAGAGCTTTCAGCCTCGATCCGTCCGCGGACCCAGGCTGTCCGGCGGCGTCCGTACCGTCAACACGGTGACGGGCGTCTGGAAGATCGAGCCTCTCGACCTTGCGACATCCTCGACGCTGTCGAGAGAGCTGGGGCTGAGCGAGGTGACCGCCGCGGTGCTCGCGCGTCGCGGCTACGACGATCCTGAGCGCGCTCGCCGTTTCCTCGACGCGGAGCTTCCGGCCCACGACCCGTTCCTGTTAGGCGACATGGCGGTCGCGATCGAGCGGATCCGTGCCGCGATCGACGCAGGCAAGCGCATCTGTGTGCACGGGGACTACGACGTCGACGGCATCTGCGCGACCGCTCTCGCCGTCCTCTACCTACGCGAGCTCGACGCGGACGTCGTCTGGCACCTTCCCAGCCGCTTCGAGGAGGGGTACGGCGTTTCCAGCGCGACGCTCGCCAGGCTCGCCGAGGACGGAGTTGGGCTGGTGGTAACGGTCGACTGTGGGATTACCGCTGTTGCCGAAGTTGCGGACGCGAAGGCACTCGGGCTCGAGGTCGTGGTTACCGATCACCACCGACCCGGCGAGACGCTGCCCGATTGCCCGATTGTCGCGACACGCCCATCCTCGTACCCTTTTCCCGAGCTCTGCGGCACCGGGGTCGTCTACAAGCTCGGCGAGGCGTTACTCGGCGCCGAGCACCCCGCGCTGAAGCGGAATCTGGACCTCGTGGCTCTGGCCACGATCGCGGACGTCGTTCCGCTCGTCGATGAGAATCGCGCGCTCGCCGCCTGCGGGCTATTGGCGCTCGCGCGCACGCGCCGACCAGGTTTGCAGGCGCTGATGAAGAGCGCGCGAGTCGATCCAGCGGCCGTCGAAGCCGGCGCGGTCGGGTTTCGGCTCGCTCCGCGGATCAATGCCGCCGGACGGCTCGGCCGGCCGGACGCCGCGCTCGAGCTGATCCTGACCGACGATCCCGACGAGGCCAAGAAGCTCGCCTCCGAGCTCGAGGATCTCAATCGTGATCGCCAGGCGGTCGAGGACCGGATCCTGCGGGAGGCAATCGCTTTCGTGGAGGCCCTGCCCGAACGAGAACGCCGTCGACGGGGCTATGTCCTCTGGTGCGAGGACTGGCATGAAGGCGTCATCGGGATCGTGGCCTCGCGGCTCGTGGAGAGGTTCAGTCGGCCCGTCGTCCTCATCACCGGATCCGAGGACGGGTGGAAGGGCTCCGGCCGGTCGGTCTCGCTCTTCGACCTGCACGGCGCGCTGGCGGCGTGCTCTTTGCACCTGGAGCGTTTCGGCGGTCACCGGGCGGCTGCTGGGCTTTCGATCGAAAAGGCAAGCATCGAAGCGTTCGCCGAGGCCTTCGCGGCGCACGCGGATGCCAGTCTCGCCGACGAGGATCTGTACCCGGTGACGAAAGTCGATGCAGTCGTCTCGGCCGAGGAGCTCACGCTCCCGCTCGCGCATGAGCTCGATCGGCTTGCTCCGTTCGGCCTCGGAAACCCCGACGTCACATTGCTGGTTCCCGCCGCGCAGCCGTTCGAGCCGGCCACGGTTGGCGAGGGCAAGCACCTGCGTTTCCGCGTACGCCAGAACGGACGAGACGCAGGGAGCGCGATCGCCTTCGGTCAGGGCTCCCAGCTCGACCGGCTCCGCGCGGCCGGCCTCTTTGACGTCGCCTGCCGGTTGAAAGAGAACCGCTGGAACGGCACCGTCGCTCCGCAGCTCGTCGTGCGTCGGCTCTTCGACACGCCGGAGGGCTACGAAGCGCTACGCCAGCGCCTCGCTGACCTGTGGCGCGCAGGCGAGGGCGCATGGACACCGGAGGCGCGGAAGGTGTTCGCGGAGCTGGGCCTGGAGGTCGACTCTGGACGCCGTCGCCGGCAGCTGCTCGAGTCGGAGACCTTTCGCGCGCTGCTCGTACGCGAGGCCGTCGCGCTTCCCGAAGCTGCGTGAGCTCGAATCAGGGAACGAGCGCGTCTCGCATGACGACCGCAAGCCGTCGCGCGATACGTTGCCGGAGCCAGCGTCGAATCGGGCCCATGAGAGCCCCGACTTCAACACTCGACCACGCCTTCCTTCGCAGAGAAAGAACGCGCGAAAGGTGCTCAGTACACTGAAACCATGACCGTTCTCGACGCTAGGCGCCATGACGAGCACCTCGTCGACGAGCTGATCGCCGAGGTCGAGGCGTACTACCCAGAGGTCGACCGAGACCTCCTCCGACGAGCCTTCGATCTCGCCGAACGAGCCCACAAAGGCCAGACGCGGCGCTCCGGCGAGGAGTTCATCTACCACCCCCTGGGTGTCGCTCGCATCTGCGCCGAGCTGCACCTGGACGAGCAGACGATCGCGGCAGCGCTCCTGCACGATGTCGTCGAGGACACCGGCGCGGATCTGGAGGAGATCAAGGCCGAGTTCGGCCCCGAGGTCGCGCAACTCGTCGAAGGCGTCACCAAGCTGACCAGGATCAGCTTCCAGAGCCGCGAGCAGGCGGAGGCCGAGAACTACCGCAAGATGATCGTGGCGATGGCGCAGGACGTTCGCGTCATCCTGATCAAGCTCGCCGACCGCCTTCACAACATGCGGTCGATCGAGTATCTGGGCAAGCAGAAGCAGGCGCAGAAGGCACGCGAAACGCTGGAGGTATACGCGCCGCTCGCGCACCGACTCGGAATCCATGCCCTCAAATGGGAGCTCGAAGACCTCGCGTTCCAGACGCTCCACCCGCGGAAGTACTCGGAGATCAAGGCGATGGTCGCCGATCAGCGTGCCGACCGCGACGCGCAGGCTGACAAGGCCGGGGAAGTCCTGGCCGAGGAGCTCCGCAAGGCCGACATTCCCGCGGAGATCACCGGGCGCGCGAAGCACCTGTATTCGATCTACGACAAGATGGCCAAGCGAGGGCGCGAGTTCAACGAGATCCACGACCTGACCGCGCTGCGCGTGATCTGCGAGCGGACCGGGGAGGAAGGAACGCGCGACTGCTACGCGGCGCTCGGTCTCGTCCACTCGCTCTGGAAGCCGATGCCCGGTCGATTCAAGGACTTCCTCGCGATGCCCAAGCTGAACCGTTACCGCTCACTGCACACGACGATGATCGGGCCCGACGGAAGGCCGCTCGAGATTCAGGTCCGGACGCGCCAGATGCACGAAGAGGCGGAATACGGGGTCGCCGCACATTGGCTCTACAAGCGCGGCCGCGCCGGCGCGAAGGCCGACGACGAGTGGCTCGTATGGGTCAAGTCGCTTATGGACTCGCAGCAGGACGAGCAGGATCCGAGCGAATACATGCGCACGCTTCGCACCGATCTCTTCTCGGACGAGGTGTACGTCTTCACACCGAAGGGCGAGGTGAAGGTGCTGCCGTCCGGCGCGACGCCGATCGACTTCGCGTACGCCGTGCACACGGACGTCGGCCATCGGACGGTGGGCGCAAAGGTGAACGGCCGCATCGTCCCGCTCCACCACAGGCTGACGAACGGCGAGTTCGTCGAAATTCTCACCTCGAAGACTGGCCGCGGACCCTCACGCGACTGGCTCGCCGTCGCCCGGTCCTCGCGCGCCCGTAACAAGATCAGGCAGTGGTATCAGCGAGAGACACGAGGGGAGACGGAGGCCAAGGGACGTGAGCTTCTCGACCAGGCGCTGAAGGCGCAGAAGCTCCCTTATCGGAAGCTCCAGGGCTCGAGCGTGCTCGCCCAGGTGATCCGGGAGACCGGTTTCAAGAAGGCGGAGGACTTCTACGTCGCGCTCGGCGCGGGGAAGCTCCAACCGGCCCAGATCGTCAACAAGGTCATCCAGCGGCTGAAGACGGGCGAGGTCGCCGCGGAGCCCGCAATCACGACGAAGCCGTCTCGCGCCAGGACGGCAATCTCGTCGAACAGGCTCGGGATCACGGTGCCCGGAGTCGAGGACGTGCTCGTCCGACTCGCGAGGTGTTGCACGCCTGTGCCGGGAGATCCCGTTGTGGGCTACATCTCGCTGGGTCGCGGGATCACGGTGCACAGGGGTGACTGCCCGAATGTGAAGGCGCTTCAGAGAAACCCCGAGCGGTTCACGGGCGTCGAGTGGGAGGGCGGTGCGTCCACGAGCTTTCTCGTGCAGATCGCGGTCGATGCCTGGGATCGCTCGCGGCTCCTCGAGGACGTCGCCCGGACGTTCGCCGAGCACGGCGCGAACATCGTCTCTTACGGCGGTGTCGTCGAGGACGGGATGGCGCGCAATTGGTACACAGCTGAGGTGGGCGAAGTGAAGGAGCTCCGGTCGCTCCTCGCCGCGCTGCGGAACCTCGACGCGGTCTTCGACGCGTACCGCGTGACACCCTCCTAGCGGCACACGCCCTACGCGTGAGTTCAGCCGTGGGGCCGTGCCTCGCCGTTGTCCTACAGCGGCCAGCCGGGAAGCTCACGCAAGCTCACGAGATCTTCGTCCTCGCGGGCAACTTCCTCCCACTCCGGTTTGAGCTCGAGCGCGCGCCGCACGTGCTCGAGGGCATCCTCCGGACGGCCTGCAAGCGCCTCTGCGCAGCCGAGGTTGTAGAGCAGACCCGGGTTGTCGGGGTGTTGCTCGAGACCTCCGGCGATCTCGGCCGCCATCGCCTCGAAATCGCCTGACACGCGGTGCTTCTCCGCAGCGAAAGAGTGCTCCCAGGGCGATGGCTCGTATGCCCCGTCGCGCGGGCCGCCGACGGCGAGGACGGAGGTGCCCGGCTCCTCCGCACGAGCGTGTCGCTTTACCGCGGGGTCGCGGATGAACACCACCGTTCCTGCGGATGCGTCGAGTGTCTCCTCGTCGAGAGTGAATGTCGCGCGACCGTTCAGCACGATGTAGATCTCTTCGTGCCCGAGGGGCGTCTCCGTGTGCTCCTCGACGACGTCGTCACCGGCTTTCGGCGCGGTATAGGCATTGATCCCGAACGCGCCGATGTCGAGCGTTCGTCGCACGGGACGCCAGAGCAGCGTCCCGCCCACAACCGAGATCGGATCGATCTCGTCGAGTCGGAGGCTCTGCCAGCCTTTCGCGGTCACGGGATCCGCTCGGGACGAGTGTCGAGAACGATCTCGAGCGAGCGCCGCTTGCCGTTGCGAAGCACGGTGAGAGAGACGACGTCTCCCGGTTGTTTTGCATCCACGGCGCTCTGGAGCTCCGCCGAGGTCGAGATGGACTCACCGTCGAGCTCGACGACCACGTCTCCGCCTGACGGAACATCCTGGCCGTTGACCGTCCGCGTGCCCGTTGCCTGCCGCAGTCCGCCCTTCTCCGCAGGAGTGTCCGCCCTCACCTCGGTGATCGCCGCGCCTTCGGGGACGGTGATCATGGAGACTCCAAGGTACGCGTGCTGCGCCTCGCCGGTGGCGATGATTTGCGTGACGATCGAGCGCACGGTGTTGGAGGGGATGGCGAAGCCGACGCCGTCCGAGCCGCCCGACTCGCTCTCGATCTGCGCGTTGACGCCGATGACCCGACCTTGCTGGTTGACGAGAGGCCCGCCGGAGTTTCCGTGATTGATCGCCGCATCGGTCTGGATCGAGTCGGTGATCGTGAAGTTGTTCGGCGCCGTCATCTGGCGGTGGAGCGCGCTCACGATGCCGCTCGTCACCGTCCCCTCGAGGCCGAAGGGGCTCCCCAGGGCTACGACGCCATCTCCGACATCGACATCGCTCGAGTCGCCCAAGCGAAGCGGCTCGAGGAACGACGCTGGCGCGTTGACGTCGATCACCGCGAGGTCGGTCGAGGGGTCGGTGCCCACGAGGCGGGCTCGACGTGACGAGCCGTCCCAGAAACGAACGGAGATCGAGCTCGCCCCTTCGACCACGTGCTGGTTCGTGACGATGTGACCGCCCTCATCGAAGACGAAGCCTGAGCCCTGGGCGGATTGTGAGCCGCTGAACTGGGTAGCCGAAGCGGTGATCTCGACCACCGCTTTCTGTGAGCGCTCGTAGATCTCGCCGATCGAGAGCCCGTCCGCCGTCGCCGCCGGCTCCGAGTCCGAGACCGTCACCTGCCGAACGACCGTCGTGGACTCGTCGGAAAGAACGGCATAGGCGGCCGCACCCACGCCGACCCCGAGGCCGAGGGCGGCGATGAGTCCGGCGAGGAAAAGGGGCGTGCGACTGCGCGTGGGATTCAAGGTGGTGGTGTCCTTTCGTGTGAAGTGAGACCAATAGCAGCCGCGACACGTAAGCCGCCGCTGAAGGACGCCTAAGAAGTCGGTAAGAGCACCGGCTCAGGACGGCTCACCTGGCCCAGCGCCTGCGGCGCACGTGTGGCAGAGGCTGAGGTTCCTGAGCATAGGATCGCTCCGTGTCCACCGCTGCCGGCGTCTCGCCTGCCCGCACGCTCGGCGGACTCGTCCGTTACTTCGCGCGCCTCGGGTCGCTCGGCTTCGGTGGGCCCATCGCGCTCTGCGGCTACATGCATCGTGACCTCGTTGAGGGCCGTGAATGGTATTCCGAGGAGGAGTACCAACAGGGCATGGCGATCTCCCAGACGATGCCGGGGCCACTCGCCGCGCAACTTGCGATGTGGCTTGGCTACTTGGAGCGTGGCTGGCTGGGCGCTCTCGCTGTCTCGGTGCCGTTCGTCCTCGCTCCCTTCCTGATCGTTACGGCTATCGCGATCTTCTACGCCCGCTATCAGGGTTTGACATGGGTGCAGGACGTTTTCTTCGGCGTCGGGCCCGCGGTCATCGCCATCATCGCAATCGCCTCCTACAAGCTCGCGCGCGTAACGAACAAGCGCGACCCCGTGCTGTGGGCGATCGCGGTCATCCTCTGCGCGGTCACGGTGGTAGCGGGCGCGGAGATTGCCTGGCTCTTCGTCCTGGCCGGAGTGTTCGGCGCCTTCTACTACGGTGGCGGACTCCCTCGCCTCTCACCCGGCGCAGCCGCAGCCGCTTCGCCATTGCCCCTGTTCGTCGTGAATGGATTCGCGTGGACGGGTAGCGGGTCATTCGGGTCGCTCGCGCTCTTCTTCATCAAAGCCGGGGCCTTCACGTTCGGCTCCGGCCTCGCGATCGTCCCATTCCTCCACGACGGCCTGGTCGATGAGTACGGCTGGCTAACCGAAGCGCAGTTTGTCGATGCCGTCGCGATTGGACTGATCACGCCAGGGCCAGTCGTAATCATGGCGACCTTCGCCGGGTACCTCATCCACGGCGTCCTCGGAGCCGTGGTCGCGACCGCCGCCGTCTTCGTGCCGGTTTATCTATTCGTCGTTGTCCCCGGCCGCTTCTTCCGCCGGTACGAGAAGCACCCGCGGCTCCAGGGTTTCGTGAAGGGGATTACGGCAGCCGCAGCAGGGGCAATCGCCGGAGCCGCAATCGTGATCGCCCGCCAGACGGTCTCCGGTGCACTCTCAGTACTGATCGGCATCGTCGCGCTCGGACTGCTGCTCCAGCGGCGAGTCAAGATCCCCGAGCCTGCTCTCGTGGCTGTGGCGGCGCTCGTGGGTCTCGCCCTTCACGATGGCTGACCGACGAGCCAGAGCCCCACGATTCGGCGCTGACCTGCCGCTACCGTTCCGAGCGTGGCGGCATCGACCGAGGTAGCTCTAGAGCGCCGCGTCGATTCGGCGCGTCCGAGCGCGGAGTGGCTTCGCGCCGCTCGTCGGGTGCGCCTGCTCTCATGGGTCTCGCTCGCGTGGATGGCGACCGAAGGTGTGGTGGCGATCACTGCAGGCGTGCTCGCAGGCTCCATCGCGCTCATCGGGTTTGGGATCGACTCCGCGATTGAAGGGTTTGCGAGCCTGATCATCATCTGGCGATTCACCGGCTCTCGGCTCCTCTCGCACGCAGCCGAGGAGCGAGCGCAGAAGCTGGTCGCGATCCAGTTCTTCCTCCTTGCCCCGTACGTCGGCTATGAGGCAGTCAGTCAACTCGTTGCGGGCGAGCATCCTCAGACGAGTTGGATCGGCATCGCCCTCGTCACCTCTAGCGCCATCGGGATGCCGTTCCTTGGGATCGCGAAGCGGCGGCTTGCGGACAAGCTCGGCTCAGTAGCCACGCGCGGCGAAGGGACGCAGAACCTTCTTTGCGCCTACCTTGCTCTTGCCGTTCTGGTGGGTTTGCTCGGCAACACGCTGTTTGGCCTTTGGTGGCTCGACCCGGCAGCGGCGCTTGTGATCGCGGCCGTTGCTGTAAAGGAGGGCCGTAGCAGTTGGCGTGGCGAGGGCTGCTGCGCCAGCTGCTAGCGGCGGAGCCAGACGGACGATCTCTCCATTGAGCGCGCCTTGATCACGGAGGTGCTGGATCAGAGCGTCCTGCGCGCTATCAGCCACCTCGACCGCGACTCCTTGCTGCCTTCTTCGTAGATGTCCGCCGCCCGCTGATGGGTCCCACCATGGCGCCTCGCGGCTCTGGCGCAGCCCGCATGGAACGAGGCGATTTCCCGGCAGTGGGTACATAAGAAGTCGGTAAGACCCGCTCCGCGCCCCGAGACCAGTGCGCACAATGCGCTCGATGGAGATCCTGGTCGTCGACGACGAGCGAGCAGTGCGTGACTCGCTGCGACGGGCGCTCGAGCTCGAGGGCTACGGGGTCGAGCTCGCCGAGGATGGCGAGCAGGCGCTTCGGCAGCTCGAGCCGCAGCCGGACGCCGTCATCCTCGACATCCTCATGCCCGGCGCCGACGGGCTGGAGGTGTGTCGACGCCTCCGGCGCGCCGGAAACGAGATTCCGGTGCTGATGTTGACCGCCCGCGCGGAGATCGATAGCCGTGTCGCCGGGCTGGACGCGGGCGCCGACGACTACCTGTCGAAGCCGTTCGCGCTCGCGGAGCTGCTCGCTCGCCTGCGCGCCCTCTTGAGACGGCTGGGGAATGGCGAAAACGCGGCGGATACCCTGCGCTTTGCCGATCTCGCCCTCGACCGCGGCACGCGCGAGGTGCAGCGAGCGGGCGACTTGATCGATCTCACCAGAACCGAGTTCGCGCTTCTCGAGCTCTTCCTCCGCAATCCTCGCCAGGTGCTTACTCGCTCGGTTATCTTCGAGCGTGTGTGGGGGTACGACTTCGGCCCGACCTCGAACTCCCTCGACGTGTACATCGGCTACCTGCGAAGGAAGACGGAGCAGAGCGGGCGGTCTCGCCTCATCCACACCGTTCGTGGCGTCGGATACGCCCTCCGCGACCGATGAGCTTCCGGGCACGAGTCGCAATCGGCGCCGCCGCCGCAGTCGCGCTGGCGGTCGTGCTCGCATCGGTGGTCGTGTTCTTCGTCGTGAGCGGTCAGTTGCGGGCTGAGATCGACGACACGCTCGAGGAGCGTGCGCACGAGATTTTCCGGATCCCGCTTTCCGAGATCCCCCTGCGGAATGGAGAGTCTTTCCTCGGGATTCGACCAGGCTTCGGTGAGCCGAACACCCTGGTCCAGGTCGTGAAATCGAACGGGGATACGTTGCGTCAGCTCTACGACGATGTCGAGCTACCCGTCTCGGACGACGTGCTCGCACTGACAAGCGCGGGCATGCGAGGAGATTCGGTCATCTCGGAGACGGACGTCGCAGGGACACACGTCCGGGTGCTGTCCGTCGCGTACGAACCCGGGTACGCCGTCCAGATCGCGCGCCCGTTGACCGAGATGGATGCGGCGCTCTCTCGCATCCGGCTCTTTCTCCTGGTAGTCGCGCTCTCCGGAATAGGAATCGCCGCCGCGTTAGGGCTCGTCGTCTCCCGCGCCGCGCTGGCACCTGTCCGCCGGCTCACGGAGGCCGCCGAGCGCGTCACCGAGACCGGCGATCTTTCCGAGCGCATCGAGCTTGGCGGGCGGGACGAGCTCAGCCGACTGGCCACGAGCTTCAACACGATGCTTGCCGGGCTGGAGGAGTCGAATCGCGCTCAGCGGCAGCTCGTGGCCGACGCCTCGCACGAGCTGCGGACACCACTCACGAGCCTCCGTACGAACATCGAGGTGCTGGCCGGGGATCGCGCCCTGCCGGCGGAGGAGCGAGGCAGGCTTCTCTCGGACGTGGTGGAGCAGCTCGGCGAGATGACGACGCTCATCGCAGGGCTCATCGAGCTGGCGCGCGCGGAGCAGCGGACTGTTGCGCCCGAGGACGTACGCCTGGATCTCGTCGCGGCGGATGCGATCGAGCGGACGCAGCGGAACCGGCCCAGCGTCGCCGTCAAGGCGAGGCTGGAGGAGTCCATCGTGCAGGGCGTGCCCGCGACGATCGATCGCGCGATCGGCAACCTCATCGACAACGCCGCAAAGTGGAGCCCGCCGGGCACGGAGATCGAGGTCGACGTCCGGGATGGGCAGGTTTCGGTTCGCGATCACGGGCCGGGGATCGCCAACGAGGATCTCCCGTATGTCTTCGATCGCTTCTATCGCGCCAGGTCCGCTCGTGGCATGCCCGGCTCCGGCCTCGGGCTCGCCATCGTCCGCCAGGTCGCCGAGACGCACGGCGGCGAGGTCGTCGCCGAGCAGGCGGATGGAGGGGGAACGAGGATGACGCTGCGTCTCCGCCGCACCGCGAAAGTCGGGATTTCTTAGGAGCCGCTTAGCTCCGTCTTAGGTCGACCTGGTGTCATTGTCCACATGGACAAGAACAAGAAAGTCACACTCGTCGCCGGTGCCGCTCTGGCGCTCCTGCTAGCGGTTGTTCTCGGCGCGTCGGCCGCGATCGCCGGGTCGCGCGTGCTCGGATCGAACGACGAGAGCCAAGCGGTCATCGAAGACGCTGCGGCCGAGCTTGGCGTCGAGCCGAGCGCGCTCGAGGAGGCGCTCGAAGAAGGGTTGAAGAACCGCGTCCGAGAGGCTGTCGAGGCCGGCAGGCTCACCGACAAACAGGGCGCGGAGCTCCAGAACCGGATCGAGTCCGGAGACACGCCGTTCCTCTTCGGCGGCTTCGGCCGTTTCCACGGCCTCGGGCGCGATCGAAGGCCTGGGCACTTGGGTCATCTCGCCGGAATGGATGCCGCAGCGTCCTATCTCGGACTGACCCGAGACGAGCTTCGCGAGCAGCTCCATGACGGAAAGACGCTGTCGGCCATCGCAAAGGCAGAAGGCAAGTCCGTCGACGATTTCATCCGGGCAATGGTGAACGCGGCGAAGAAGGAGCTCGATGCAGCCGTCGCTGCAGACCGCGTCACGAGAGAACGGGCCAACATGATCGAGCAGGATCTCGAGGCGCGCATCACGGGTCTCGTCAACGCCGAGCTTCGTCTCGGCCCGTTCGGGCCGCACCGGCGCTTTGGTAGCGGATTCCGCCTCCACGGCGAGTCTCCGTTCTTCTCGGGCCCACGGTCCTGATCAACGGTGGGTACCTCGTTCGAGGGATTGCATCCCCCGGATGCGTGACTAAAGAGAGAAGTGGGGAGAGGGAAGGGGGCCGCGCGCTCGCTTCAGGTGAGCGCGCGGCATTCCTCTCCCTACTGCGGGCCACCGAATGAGGGACGTCCCATTCGGGGTAGCAGGGTCGGCTAGGCCCGAGCGTGGCCTGAGAAGAGCGGCGACTCGCCGAGGTGCCGGAATCCGCGGCCAAGACGTCGATCTCCGAACGGTCCCCGGCGAAACTCGCCATTGACGAGATCCGTGGTGCGCTCCTCGAGACCTCCTCGATCATGTCAGCCCGCTCTCGCGAAAGGCGGTCGGCGGCGACGGCGGCGTCGAGCTCTTTCTTCGCCGCACTCACCATGGCCTGAACGAGACCGTCGACGGACTTGCCTTCTGCCTTCGCCACCGCGGCGAGCGTCTTACCGTCGCGAAGCCGCTCGCGGAGCGCGTCCTCGGTCAGTCCGAGATAGGACGCTGCAGTTCGCAGCCCTGCGTGGTGGCCGAAGTGCCTCGGCCCTCGATCGCCACCGAACCGCCCGAAGCCGCCCAGAAACGGCACTGCTCCGGACTCGATCCGCTTCTCGAGCTCCGCGCCCTGCTCTTCGGTGAGCTCGCCGGCGTCAACTGCCTCTTGAACGCGATTCTTCAACGCTTGCTCGAGCGCGTCTTCGAAGGCGCTCGGCTGGACTCCCAGCACAGCGGCAGCGTCGTCGATGACTGCTTGGCGATCCTCGTCCGATCCGAGCACACGGGATCCGGCAATCGCGGCGGAGGCGCCGAGAGCGACCGCGAGCACGAGTGCCACGACCGAGCCGGCAACGAGTTTTGTCCTTGTGTGTTTGTCCATGCCGAAGACGAGACCAGAGGCGTCTAAGACGAGACTAAGAACTCGAAGCGAATGGAATCTCGGCCGACGAACCGTCACTTTCTGGCGCTAGGAGAGCACTTCGCCCATGACCACGCGCGAGCGCCGGAGGCGCAGCGTCATCCGCGTTCCTCCTCCGTCGGCCTGCTCGGCG
>JACDCN010000241.1 GCA_013817555.1 Actinomycetota bacterium | reverse complement strand
AAACGCGTGATTCGGCGCGAGGAGCTCTGGGCCGGGAACCGCGAAAGGCTTCGCGATGCGCTGCATCCCCACAACTCCGTCGTCTTCTATGCGCTTCGCAAATACCGGCGACAGCGGCGTACGTACGCCGCGGAGCTCGCGCGCTTCGCACTCGTGCGCCTGTGTTCTCAGCGTGAAGTCGACGACTTCCTTGCGCGAGATCTGAGCTCCGCGACCCAGGCGGCGGCGCGCAGTCCGAGCCAGATCGGCGTCAAGAGCACATAGAAGACGAGATCTCCGAGGACGAGCAGGAACCACCAGAACGCCATCCGCCGAAACGGGAGCCAGCCCTTCTCTCGCAGATCGCCGCGGCCACCGGGCGGCGGCCGGAAGGGATGCCGGAGCGGTGGCTCTCCGGGCGCGCCGTACGGCTTCGACTCGTCCTCGTTCATACGTGCGCGGCCCGCTTGCGCTTCTCCACCAGCCGGATGATCCTCATCGCGGTTTCCTCGACCGAGAGCTCGGAGACGTCGATGACAGGACAGCCGAGCCTGCGGTGGATCCCCGACGCCTCCTCGAGCTCCGCGTAGATGACCTCGAGCTCGGCGTAGCGCTTGCGTGAGGCGCCCATGCTCTTGACCCGAGCGGTGCGGATATCCAGCAGGCGGTCTGCGGCGATGGTCAGGCCGACGATCTTGGCCGGATCGATCTCGAAGAGCTCTTCCGGGAGCTCGATCCCACGCACGACGGGCACGTTCGCGGCCTTGTGCCCGAGGTAGCCGAGGAAGATCGAGAGCGGCGTCTTCGACGTGCGGGAGACGCCCACAAGCACGATGTCAGCCTCGTCGAGCCCGCTCCCCACCCCGTCGTCGTACTTGACCGCGAACTCGATCGCCTCGATGCGCTTGAAGTAGGAGGAGTCGAGCGGCGCGCGCGCTCCGGGCTCCATACGCGCGGCGACACCGGCCACGCGCGAGATCGAGTCGATCGGATGCCCGAGCAGGTCGCAGTAGTGCACGCGGGCGCGGCGGCAGAGCTGGCGCATTGCGTCTCGGAGCTCGGATCCGACGAGCGTGTAGACCATGACCGCGGGGCGTCCTCGCGCCTGCTGCACGGCGATGTGCAGATCCTCGACGTTCTCGGCGCGCGGATGCCGTATCTCGACGAAGGGCTGGTCGGGGAACTGCGCCTCGAGCGCGAGCACGAGTCGTTGAGCCGTCTCCCCGGTCGAGTCCGAGACGATGTGAAGCTCGACGGGCTCGCGGCCAGATTCGTTCGTGCTCATCCCGCGGAGGCTACAGCCGCATGCTGACTCGTCCTATGCTGCCGTATCGTCTGAGAAGGAGGACCGAGTGGCATTCACAGATCTCAAGGCGCGACAAAGCGTGATGTGGGGAAACGGCCCGTACGAGCGAATCACGAACACGATTCGTGACATCCACACCCTCGTCGTCGAGCGTCTGGACCCGCAGCCAGGCGAGAAGATGCTCGACGCAGCAACCGGCACCGGCGCGGTCGCGCTTCTCGCCGCCGAGCGCGGAGCTGATGTGGTCGGCATGGATCTCGCCCCGGTGTTGATCGACACGGCCCGAGAGCTCGCCGCGGAGCGCGACCTCTCCGTCGAGTTCGAGGTCGGTGACGCCGAGGAGATGAAGTACGACGACGCGCGCTTCGATGTCGTCGCGTCGACCTGCGGGATCATGTTCGCGCCCGATCACGAGGCCGTGGCGAGCGAGCTTGCTCGCGTCACGCGACAGGGAGGCCGGATCGGGCTCGCGTGCTGGACGCCCGAAGGGGGGCTCGGGCAGATGTTCCGGATGATGGGGCCGTTCCTGCCGCCACCTGCGCCGGGCGTCGGCAGCCCGTTCGCTTGGGGTCGGGAGGAGCACGTCCGCGAGCTCTTGGGCGACGACTTCGAGCTCGAGTTCGAGGAGCACGTATCAACCCTCGCGGTCGAGTCCGGCGAGGCGTATTGGGAGCTCTTCTCGTCGTCATACGGTCCGACGAAGAGCGCCACCGAGGCGCTCGACGAAGGGCGCCGCGAGGAGTTCCGGCAGACGTGGGTCGACTTCTTCGAGGCGATGCGGGAAGGCGACGAGGTCGTCCACCCGCGCGAGTACTTGCTCACGCTCGGCACGCGTAGGTAGTCGGCAGGCTCTCGCCCCGGCCTGGGCGAGTAACGTCTTGCCCTTATGCCCGAGGCCGTCACGATGGACAAGATCGTCTCGCTCGCGCGACGGCGCGGGTTTGTGTTCCCGTCCTCGGAGATCTACGGCGGGCTCGGGTCCTCGTACGACTACGGGCACTACGGCGTGCTCCTGAAGGAGAACGTGAAGGCGCGCTGGCTCGAGGCAATGGTGCGCGAGCGGGACGACATCGTCGCGCTCGACTCTTCGATCATCCTCCACCCTGCGGTCTGGGAGGCATCTGGCCACGTGACGGGTTTCGCCGACCCGCTCGTCGACTGCCGTTTCTGCAAGCGGCGCTACCGGGCAGACCAGATCGCCGACGCGGAGTGCGGAGCGAGACCGAGCAAGCATCCCGGCGAGACTGACAAGTGCGACCTCACCGAGCCGCGCCAGTTCAACCTCATGTTCCAAACGCGGATCGGGCCGGTCGAGGAGACGGGGCAGGACGCCTATCTCCGCCCCGAGACCGCGCAGGGCATCTTCATCAACTTCAAGAACGTCGCCCAAATCGCGCGGCGCAAGCCGCCGTTCGGCATCGCCCAGATCGGGAAGGCGTTCCGGAACGAGATCACGCCGGGCAACTTCATCTTCCGCACGCTCGAGTTCGAGCAGATGGAGATGGAGTACTTCGTCCCGCCCGCGGAGGCGGAGGAGTGGTTCCGCTTCTGGGTCGAGGAGCGGCGCGCCTGGCACCTTCGCTACGGCATCCGCGAAAGTCACCTGCGTGTGCGTGAGCACGATGCCGAGGAGCTGTCGCACTACTCGAGCGCGACCAGCGACCTCGAATACCTCTTTCCGATGGGCTGGTCGGAGCTCGAGGGAATCGCGCACCGGGGCGACTTCGACCTACGCGCCCACACAGAAGCCTCGGGGACGAAGCTCGAGTGGGTGGACGGCCAAGAGCGGTACACGCCGCATGTCGTCGAGCCTGCGCTCGGGGTGAACCGCTCGATGCTCGCGTTCATGGTCGACGCTTACGACGAGGAGGTCGTGGCCGAGCGGGAGCGGACGGTGCTCCGGCTGCACCCGGCGTTGGCGCCGGTGAAGGTCGCCGTGCTCCCGCTGATCCCGCGGAACGACGACATGGTGGCAAAAGGGCGCGCCCTCTACGAGGAGCTGCGGCGAGCAGTCGTAGCCGAGTACGACGACTCGGGCCAGATCGGCCGCCGCTACCGCCGCCAGGACGAGATCGGTACCCCGTACGCGCTAACGATCGACGAGCAGACGCTGGAGGACGACACGGTGACGATCCGCGACCGCGACTCGCTCGCGCAGGAGCGGATCCCGATCTCGGGCGCGCGCGCCTTCGTGCAAGACAAGCTCGGCGAGGACTGGAAGACGCCGAAGCCTTCCTGACGGCGCCGCCGGACCGATACGGGCGACCGCGGCGGAGGAACCGCCGTTCTTTCGTCGCATATTCCGCCTATGGACGCGGCGCTCGCGCTGGACATCGCAACGACGTCGGCGCTCGTCGGCGGCATCGCCCTCGGCCTCGCCGAGGTCCGCCGCGCGGCGCAGGCGCGCCGCGATCTCGCGGCGGTCGACATCGTCCGTACCGTGCAAACGCAGGAGGTTCGGCGAGCTGTCGAGCGCGTCCTGCGGCTTTCGGACGGGGCGGATCCCGCCGTGATCCGGCCGACCCCGATGTGCTCGACGCCGCGCTTGCCGTCGACAGCGCCTGTGAGATGTGGGGGTCGATGGTCTTCGAGGGAGTCGTCGACCAGTACC
>JACDCN010000240.1 GCA_013817555.1 Actinomycetota bacterium | reverse complement strand
GGAGACCGGGGAGCTCGAGAAGATGCTGGACAAGATCGCCGACTTCTACGAGGACGAGGTGGACGCCTCGATCCAGTCGCTCACGTCGATCGTCGAGCCGCTGATGATGATCGGCGTCGGCCTCGTCGTCGGGATCATCATCATCGCCATGTACATGCCGATGTTCAAGCTGCTCCAGCTCGTCGAGTAGCGTCTCCTGCGTGACCGGCGGCGGGTCTTCGATTCACGAGATCCAACGCCTGTAAGCGTGTTCCTCGCCTCGAGGTCGTCGAGGTCCTCACGACGCCGGCGACCTCTGCACTGTTGATCGCACGGCTCTAGGCCGCGCGACAGTCGCCGCAGGCGCCACGGAGGAAGACGTCGTGTGCAGCGACCTCGTAGCCGCGGCCGCCGGCGACCCGCTCGAGCGCCTCTTCGAGCGCGAGATCCTCGAATGGCTCCACCTTGCCGCAGTCGTCGCAGACGAGGTGGTGGTGATGGTCGCCGCGCGGGTCGATCCGCTCGAAGCGGGAGGTTCCGTCGCCGAGGTCGACGCGCTGCACGAGGCCAAGCTCGTCGAGACCCTCTAGTGCGCGGTAGACGCTCGCGACTCCGATGCGGGAACCCGCCCCGCGCACGCCATCGTGGATCTCCTGCGCGGAGACGCAGCAGTCCTGGCGGCCGAGGAACTCGACGACCCTGCGGCGAGCGTTCCCGCTGCGGCCGGTCTCGGACCGCATCCGTGCGAGCACATGATCAGTCCAAGTCTCGGTCATCGACGATAATGATACCCGTTCTCATTGAGGTGCTACCGTTGCCTACGCCATGAGGCGCGCTGTAACTCTCCTCGCACTCCTCGTCCTCGCCGGCTGTGGCGCGAGCGACAAGAACGACTCCGACACTGTGGTCGCTGCGTTCTATCCCCTAGCGTGGGCGGCCGAGCAGATCGTCGCCGAGGGAACCGAGGTCGTGAACCTGACACCTCCCGGCGCGGAACCTCACGATGTCGAGCTCTCGCCGCGCGACGGTGAGACGATCCGCGAGGCGCGCGTCGTGCTCTACGCCGGTGGCGGGTTTCAGCCCGCGGTCGAGGATGTCGTCTCCGAGCGGAGCGGAATCTCGCTCAACGTCCTTCAGAATGGCGGCGACCCGCACGTCTGGCTCGACCCGGTTCGCTTCGCGCAGGTCGTCATCGACATCGGTGGCGTGGTCGAGCGGCCGAAGCGCGCCGCGGAGCTCGCGGACGAGTTAGCCCAGCTGCACGCGAGCTACCGTCGCGGTCTCGGGCGATGCGAGCGCAGGACTCTGGTCACAAGCCATGCCGCCTTCAGCCAGCTCGCGGATCGTTACGGACTGACGCAACTCTCCCTCACAGGAATCTCGCCCGAAGCGGAGCCCGGGCCACGTGTGCTCGAGCAGCTGATCGACGACGTGCGCGCGTCCGGTGCGACCACCGTGTTCGCGGAGCCGCTCGTCTCGGATCGCGTCGCGCAGACCGTGGCGAGGGAAGCGGGAGCCGATGTCGCCGTCCTCGATCCGCTCGAGGGCCTGAGCGACGATCGGCTCGCAGACGGCGAGGACTATCTCAGCGTCATGCGGACGAACCTCGCCGTTCTGAGGGAAGCCTTGGGATGTCGCTAGCGATCGAGCTCAGCAGTGTCTCGTTCGCCTACCGAGCAGGCCACCACGTTCTCGAGGGAGTCGACCTACGAATCGGCGAAGGCGCGTTCGTCGCCATCGCGGGACCGAACGGAGGCGGGAAGACGACGCTCGTACGGATCATCCTCGGTCTCGAGCGTCCTTCGGAGGGGACGGCGTCTCTGTACGGAGAGCCGGCCCACCGTTTCTCCCGGCGTCGCACGCTCGGCTATCTGGCGCAGCGCTCGGAGCTCGGCGGAGACGCTCCGGCAACGGTGCGCGAGGTAGTCTCGGCCGGGCGCCTCGCCGCGGGAGGGCTCCTCGGCCCGCTGCGGCGGCGAGACCGCGAGCTTGTCACCGAGGCGATCGAGCGTGTAGGCCTCGGTGACTTTGCGGACACGCCCGTTCAGACGCTGTCGGGCGGCATGCAGCAGCGGGCGTTCATCGCGAAGGCACTCGCCGGCGAGCCGTCGATCCTCGTGCTCGACGAGCCGACGACCGGCGTCGACGCCGAGTCGCAAGAATCGCTCGCGTCGCTCCTCGCCCGGCTGCACTCCGAGCTCGGCGCCACGATCCTCTACGTCTCGCACGAGTTCGGGGCCGTGGAGCAGTTCGTCGAGCGCTTGGTGCTCGTGCGGCGCACGATCGTCTTCGACGGCCCGCCGCAAGCGCTGCCGGGTGTCTGGCACGACCCGTCGCACGCCCATGCTTGAGCTCGAGTTCATGCGGCTCGCTCTGGGCGCGGGCGCTGTCGTCGGTGTCCTCGCTCCCGCGGTCGGCTTCTTCCTCGTCCAGCGCCGCCAGTCCCTGGTCGGCGACGGGATCGGGCACGTCGCGTTCGCAGGCGTTGCCGCGGGTATCTTGCTCGACGTCTCTCCGATCGTGACCGCGCTCGTGGCAGCGGTACTCGGCGGCGTCGCTATCGAGTTCTTGCGCTCGAAAGGAGGAACGGCTGGAGACCAAGCCCTCGCGCTCGTCTTCTATACGGGGATCGCGGCCGGCGTCGTGCTGATCTCCGCGGCTGGCGCGCTGAATGTCGACCTCTTCCAGTATCTGTTCGGCTCCATCCTCACGGTGACGCGAACCGACCTCGTCGTCATCGCGAGCCTCGGCACTGTCGGGCTGGCAATTGTCGGGCTGCTCTATCGCCCGCTCGCCGGGGTCGTGGTCGACGAGGAGGGAGCCCGCGTGGCCGGAGTTCCCATCGGCGCACTCAATGTCACGGTCGCGGCGCTGGCCGCGGTGACGGTTGCCCTCTCGATGCGCGTGGTCGGGATTCTGCTCGTGGCGGCGCTCATGGTGCTCCCCGTCAGCGCGGCCGGCAGGATCGCGTGGAGCATGCGCTCGGCGTTTCTCCTCTCGATCGCCGTCGGCCTCGTCTCCGTGCTGACCGGGCTGACGGTGTCGTACTACGCAGACCTTCCTCCGGGTGGAACGATCGTCCTTGTGGCGGCCGCGGTGTTCGGAGTCGCGCTGGCCGCGGGCGCTCTACGCCGCCGCTGAGGCGCCGAGTGCGGCTGCGTCCGTGCCGGGCTCGTGACAGTCGCGGCAGCGGGCCTCATACTGCTCCGCTGCTCCCACGAGCACCGTCTCACCCGAGTACGGCGCGGGCTTGCCGGCGACGAGCCGCTGTGTCGTCGTTGCCGGGCCACCGCACCGGTGGCAGACGGCTTGCAGCTTGTCCACGAACTCGGCGTGGGAGAGGAGCTCGGGAATCGGGCCGAACGGGAGGCGGCGAAAGTCCTGATCGAGACCCGCGGCGACCACTCGGGCGCCGCCTTCGGCAAGCTCGAGCGACGCCGACACGACTGGGTGCTCGAAGAACTGCACCTCGTCGATCCCGACCACCTCGAAGCCCTGCGCGCGGGCCACGAGCTCGGCGACCGACGACACCGGAACGGCTCGCATCCGCGCGCCCGCGTGGCTGACGACGTCGGCTGCGTCGAAGCGGTCGTCGATTCTCGGCTTGAAGATGACCACTCGCTGGCCGGCGATCTCGGCTCGTCGAAGCCGGCGGATCATCTCCTCGCTCTTGCCCGAGAACATCGGCCCGCAGATGACCTCGAGCCAGCCGCCGCGTTGCGGGGGTATCCGGATCACGGCCGCGATCCTACGAGTTGGACCGGTCGGATCTCAGCCGACATGTTCTGCGAGGACCCGTGCGATCGGCCAGGCGCCGTCGGACGTATTCGAGATGACGGTGTAAGTAAGACGCGTATCGGGATCGTGGACGGTCCGAAACGAAACCCCGGCGTCATATCCCTCCAGGATCACGCTGCTGCCG
>JACDCN010000239.1 GCA_013817555.1 Actinomycetota bacterium | reverse complement strand
CGGCTTGGCCGCATAGAACCCCCGCCGGCTTCTCCGCATACCTTCCGTCCAGAGGCGTATGCTGTTAGAACGTAATTTGCAGGACGTTTCGAGGCTTCCCCCTCCCCTCCCCTAACCGAAGGGTCGGTTTCCGGCCCTTCGGTATTTCTCGGCGAGTCCGCGTGGGATGAACGCCATGTCGATACGGTATTTCCGTGTCCCCGCGGCACGTCCCGGCATCGGTGACCGAGCTCGCGCGGATCGGGCTCTTCGAGGCACTCTCCGGAGAGACGCTCGGCAAGTTGGCCGACCGGATGCGTCGCGAGGACGTCCCGTCGGGGACCGTGCTCGTCCGTGAGGGTGAGCCCGGTGACAGGTTCTACGTATTGCTCGCGGGAATCGCCGGAGTCTCGCAGCAGTCCCTCGGCGAACGGCGCATCCTGCGTGCCGGAGAATTCTTCGGGGAGGTCGCGCTCGTGATGAACGTCCCTCGCACCGCCACCGTGACGGCGATGACGCCCTGCGTGGTAGCGAGCTGCGACCAGCAAGCCTTCGACGAGCTGCTGCGGCCGCTCTTCGCCGAAGACCGGGACGGTTAGCCGAGCTCGAGCTCGTCCAGCACGGCGTCGGAGAGCGCCGGCCAGACTTCCTTCGCCCAGTCGTCGAACTCCCGGTCGGTCAGCGCGACGCACGCGACCTGCGCCCCGGGGTCGACCCAGAGAAAAGTTCCCGACCCGCCGAAGTGCCCAAAGGCTCGAAGCGTCGTGCGCGACCCCATCCACGTGGCCGGACGCGTATTGAGCTGAACGCCGAGGCCCCAGTCGAGCGGGTCGAAACGGCCGTGGTCGGGCAATACGCCCGTAAGCCCGGGGAACTGGACGGTCGTCATCTCGGCGACTGTCTCCGGGGCCACGAGCCTCGGCGTGAGGAGCTCGCTAGCAATCGCAAGAACATCATCGAGCGAGGCGTGCATTCCCGAGCCGGGGTCGCCTTCCGGATCGAGGTCGATCTCGAGCGGCTCGCAGACCGCCGCGCGGACGTACTCCGAGAACGGCATCTCGGCCTGCGTGGCGAGGTGCTCAGCAAGCACGCGAAAGCCCTCGTTCGAATAGATCCGCCTGCGGCCCGGTGGCGCGATCGGCTCGTGTCCATCGAAAGGGAGCCCTGAAGCATGCGCGAGCAGGTGCCGCACGGTCGATCCGGGCGGACCCGCTGCTCCATCGAGATCGACGACGCCCTCCTCTGCCGCAACGAGGACGGCAATCGCGCCCACCGGCTTCGAGACAGAAGCGAGCCGCACGGCGTGACGCGAATCGCCATGGGTCTCGGCCAGGCCGTCACCGGTGACCACTCCGGCCGCGGCGAACGACACCGGCCAGCTCTCGATCCGGCGGAGGGCCTGCACGCGGCGCGATACTAGCCCCCACATGGAGAGACGCCTGATCTCAGGGCATTCGCCGTACGAGCCGCTCGTCGGCTTCTCTCGCGCGGTCGTCGTCGGAAACCACGTCTACGTCGCGGGCACGGCCCCGATCCCAGCCGACGGCTCCGCGCCGCCCGAGGACGCATACAACCAGGCGCGGCTGTGCCTGGAGATCATCGGCCAGGCGCTCGAGAAAGCAGGCGCCGGGTTCGAGAACGTCGTTCGCACCAGGGTGTACGTCACCGACCCCGTTCACTTCGAGGACATCGGACGCGCTCACGGCGAGGTCTTCGGAGACGTGCGGCCGGCGAACACAACGGTCGTCACGGCTCTGCTCGACCCTGCCTGGAAGGTGGAGATCGACGCGGACGCGGTGCTTTCGTGACCGGGAAGCAGGCCTTTCCGCCCTCGATCACCGGAAAGGGCGCGGGCGCGGTTCACGAGGGCAGCGTCCTCGACCACGCGTTCGGAAAGGGCGACCCGTTCACCCTCGGCGTCGAGGAGGAGTACCAGCTCCTCGACGGGCAGACACTCGATCTCGTGCAGCACATCGAGACGATGCTGGATGCCGTCAGCGGGCACGAGCTCGAGGACCGTATCAACCCCGAGCTTATGCAGTCGGTGATCGAGATCACGACGCCCGTGTGCCGGACCGCTGGAGACGTGAGTCGCGAGCTGCTCAAGCTCCGCCGGTACGTGACCGAGGTCGCGCACAGCAAGGGCCTGCGCGTCGGCTCGGCGGGCACGCATCCGTTCAGCCTTTTCGAGCGCCAGCGGATTACCGCGAAGGACCGCTACCGAGCCCTGATCGACCAGATGCAGTACATCGCCCGGCGCGAGCTCATCTTCGGGATGCACGTGCACGTGGCCGTCGACGATCCAGAGAAGGCGATCAAGGTCGTCAACGGCCTTCTCCCCCAACTCGGGCCGCTGCTTGCGCTCTCCGCGAGCTCGCCCTTCTGGCGCGGGGACCCCACGGGCCTCGCGTCGAGCCGGCAGATGGTCTTCTCCGCGTTTCCGCGCTCGGGGCCACCGCCTCGCTTTCGCGACTACGCCGACTACGCCAAGGTGGTCGGCCAGCTGGAGCGGACGGGCTGCATCACCGACTACACGAGCATCTGGTGGGACATCCGGCTCCATCCGCGTCTTGGCACCGTCGAGATCCGGATCTGCGACGCTGCGACGCGGGTGGAGGACGCCGTCGCCATCGCCGCGTACTGCCAGTCACTCGTCAAGCATCTCTCCGAGCGGTACGACGCGGGTGAGGAGATCCCGTCGTACCACCGGATCCTCACGACCGAGAACAAATGGCTGGCAGCCAGATACGGGTTGGAGGCGCCTGTGATGGATCTCGGATCGGGTCGGCGCAACCGCATCCCGGTGGCACGACTCGTTCGTCGGACGCTCGGAGTGATCGCTCCGCACGCACGCGAGCTCGGATGCGAGCGGGAGCTCGAGGGCGTGCGGGACATCCTCTCCCGCGGCTCGAGCGCCGACCGCCAGCTCCGCATCTACAACACGAATCGCGACATCGTCGAGGTCGCCCGCGAGATCGCGGACGCGACCGAAGCGCTTCCCGCGGTCGCTCCCGTCTAGGTCCGCCGGACCTTGAATGACGCGGTGTCGATCTCGGCGACCGACGAACGGCCGAGCCGGACATCGAGCATCTTCGCTCCCTCGCTGAGCTTCAGGCGCAGACCCCACTGCTTCTGTCGATCGAGGTCGAGGGGCAGGTCGATGCAGAACGCCTCGCGGCGTACGGTGTCGAGCGCGTGGACGAACGGCTCGTGCTTCTCGCGGGCGTAGAGCGTGTAGGCCCAGCGACCGTTGCTTGTGCTCGCTCGCGTCACGGGCTCGCCGCCCATCACTTCTTCGTCCTCGAGCCGGTCGACGATCGCGCCTCGAAGGCGTCCGCCGCCCGCGACGTCGAGGATGCGGACGCGATAGCGCGGGTTGGGGCCCGCGGAGATGTGCTCGACGAGGTAAAGCCGCGCGCCGTCGGGTGAGACGGCGTCGAACGACCATGAGCCTGGGAGAACTGTGTGCAGGCGAAGCTTCAAGGTCTTCGTGCTCAGGACAACGAAGCTCGTCTTGCCGGCGTCGCCGGGCTGAGGACCATAGGAGGAAAGAACGAGCCAGCGGCCGTCGCCGGAGAGACCACCCGCAGTCCCGTCATATGCCACGAGCGGGACGCCGTAGAACCCCTTGACGACCGCACTTCGAAGGACGCGACCGTCCCGCGCACGGACAGCGGCGACAATCGTCGACTTCGGCATCCCGAACGCGACGAAGCGAACTGCGCTGTTCTCAGCACCTACGCCGCTCCAGCCGTATACGAGGCCGGGCGAGTAGGGAGAGCCGTTGGCCCCCGCCCCGGGCGCTCCCACCAGGGCGAAAGCGACGATGAGTCCTGCGAGCAGTGACTTCATGATCGGTCCTCCTTCCTTCATGTGACGAGGATGCAGGCGTCGTGGGCCGCGCGGGCGACGCGGCGGACGGT
>JACDCN010000238.1 GCA_013817555.1 Actinomycetota bacterium | reverse complement strand
AAGCCGTATCCCTCCATGCCGATCGCGTCGGCTTTCTGCTCGAGTCGCCCGGCCTCGTCGGTGTTTCCGTGCTGAGCGTTCGCGACCGCGCAGTTGAGAAGGGAGCTGACGTTCAGCGGGCACGGCGTGAGATTTGCCTCGACCGCCCCCTCGACTCGCGAGGTGAGTTCCCGGATCGCGTCCCAGCAGCCGGCGCGCGCGTCGATGTTCACTCTGTTGGCGATTCCGTGGAGGCGGTGGTGCGGGGTCAGCCCTTCGGTCGTCTCCTCGAGCAGCGCGGCGACGCGCCGCGCATCGGCGAGCCGGGCCGCGGCGAGATACGTAAGGGCGGCCATGAAGTATGCCTCTGCTCGATGGTCCGGATCCGGGATATCGGGCAGCAGTTTCAAGCGTTTTTCCTCGAGGGCGCAGGCCTGGTCGAAATCCGCGAGATAAAAGCGGGCATTTGCGAGCGCCGACAGCGCATACGACCGGAGCTCGACGTCTGCGAGCTGCTCCGCGAGCTGGTGCGCCTCGAGAGCGGTGGCTTCGTCGTCGTGCCACAGCGCAAACGAGACGAGCGCCTTTGCGCGCGTCGGAGAGTGCGGCTCTGCAAGCTCTAGGGCACGCTCGATCCAGCCGCTCACAAGCTCCTTCTCGGGTCTGCGGATCCACATCCCACCGCGCTGCACCGTCTGGAAGCCAAGCTCGGTGTAGACATTCGCGGAAGGGCCGCCTAACTCGATCGCCTTCTGCATTGCCGCCGTGAATGCCTCTCCGTCGTACTTGAGCGCGTTCGCGTGGCCGATCTCGTACCAGAGTCTCGCCTGCTCACCGGGATCGGGCTCGAGCTCGACGGCGCGCTGAAGCAGGGCTAGACCTTCGTCGATCTCGTAGCGGCTGACGGCGAGCTGCGCGGCCCGCCGCGACCACTCGACCGCCTTCGCGCGGAATCGCTCGGCCTCCGCGTCCCGTCCGGCCCAGGCTAGGTCGAGGTCGTCCGGGCGAACGGCCTGCGCGTAGTGGTGCGCAAGCAGCGAAGCGTGCTCATCGTTCGCCTCGCTGCTGCGCTCGAGCCACCCGGCGAAGGCAGCGTGCAGCCGCGCCCGCTTTGCCTTGGGCAGGCTGCCGTATGCGACTTCGCGCGTGAGTGCGTGCTTGATCGCATACTCGCGCTCGCCGGCAAGCGAGGACCCTGAGCGGCGTCGCACGAAGTCGCGCTCCGCGAGCAGATCGAAGTCAGGAGACGTCCCGCCGAGCAGCTCGTAGATCGGTCCTGTCCAGAACACACGCCCGATCACCGAGGCCGCCTGCAGCGCGGCTTTCTCAGCCGGAGGCAAGAGATCGATCCGCGCGGCAAGCACCGCCTGAACCGTGTCAGGTATCTGAAACCCCTCCGGCAGCTCGCCGCAGGACCAGCCGCCGTTGCGGCGCTCGAGCACCCCTCGGTCGATCAGCGTCGAGAGCAGCTCCTCGACGAAGAAGGGGTTCCCCTCCGCGCGCTCGACGACGACGTCGCGCAGCGAGACGGGCAGCTCGACTCCGAGCAGCTCGTCCAGCAACTGCCCCGCCTCGGCGGCAGGGAGCGCCTCGAGCACGACCTGTGACCGATTGCGGCGCGCACCGCTCCACCCCGGGCGGCGCTCGAGCAACTCAGGACGGGCCGTCGCGAGCAGCAGCAGCGACCCCTGAACCTGCCCGGCCAGCGACTCGAGCAGGTCGCAGAGGTCGTCCTCCGCCCAGTGCAGATCCTCGATCAGCACCACGGCGGGCCGCTCGCGCGCCAGCTCCTCGAGAAACTCAGCCCAGGAATCGTGCAACCGCTCACGCGCCGCAAGCGGGTGCAGGTCGTCCGCAACGTCAAGGCCAAACGTAAGACCGAGGAATCGCCAGCCACCGAGCCGCTCGCCGACGACCTCCGGCGGATCGCTGTCAAGGATGCCGAAGTGCTCACGCAATACTTCCGCGAGCGGCCAGTAGGCGATCCCGTGCCCGTACGAGAGGCAGCGACCCGTCCGCTGCAGCGGCTGCGGCTGCTGCTCCGCCAACCAGGCCCACAGCTCCCGCACCAACCGCGTCTTCCCCACCCCTGCGTCGCCGACGATCGTCACCAGGTGCGGCTCGCCCGTACTCGCAACCCGCTCGTAGATCGCCCGAAGCTGCTCGAGTTCGCTCTCACGCCCCACGAACGCAGGACGCAATCCACCCACCCCGCGCGGCCGCATCAGCGACAGCGCCCGCACGAGTCGACGGCAGGTGACGCCGCCTGGCTTTCCCTTCGCCTCAATCGTCGCCGGCTCTCCGAGCTCAAACGCACCCAGGACGGCTGCCGCTGTCCGCTCCCCGACCAGGATCTCACCCGGGGCCGCCGCCTGCTCCAGCCGCGCCCCCACATTGACCGCATCCCCGGTCACGAACGAACTGCCCTCTCGCGGACGGCCGACCACGACTTCGCCGGTATTGACCCCGATCCGCAACGCCAGCCGATCGTCGAACAGCTCACCAAGACGACGCTGCATCGCCAACGCAGCATGCAGCGCCCGCTCCGCATGATCCTCCAGCGCCGCAGGCGCCCCGAACGCCGCCATCACCGCGTCACCCACAAACTTCTCCACCGTCCCACCTGCCGCCTCGATCTCGGCCGCCATCGCCTCATAAAACCGGTCGAGCAGCACCCGCGTCCGCTCCGGATCCTGCGAATCCCCCAACGCCGTCGAGCCCACCAAATCCGCAAACAACACCGTCGCCACCTTGCGCTCCTCAGCCGGCTCCGGCCGCTTCTCCACCGGCGCAGCGCAGGCAGGACAAAAACGCGCCTCAACAGGAAGCGCAGCTCCACACCGGGTGCACAAGGCCATCAGAACATCTTCGCCGCCCCGCCCCAAGCACGCAACCACTTCGCATCGTTCCTGCTTAGACCTCGTGTTCGCGCGTGAGAACGTGACGGGACGCCGCTGCATCATGACCTGTTCTGAGACGCGTTTTGGCGCCACATGAACCGCATGCCTGCTGACGTTACGGGGCGCTGTGACCCAGGCTGTGCGCGACGATGACGCCGACGGTCGTCGTCGTAGCCATCGTTCCTCCTTAGGTTGGACTCGTCGGAGCGGTCGCTCCGGGCGCGCCGGCCTTTCGGCCGGCCACCCGCAACGACCTACTCGTCGAGCAACGCGATCTGCTCGTCGACCTCTCGCCGGCCCTGACGCTCCCGGGCCTGCTCGTACTCGGTCTGCCGGACCTTGGCCTCGATCTCGTACGGGTCGGGGATCGGGCTCACGTTCTCGAGCTTGGCCCCGACCTCGAAGAAGTGCTTCAACCCTCGACCGAGGTTCTTGCCTGCCGCCGTGTGCCTGTCGAGCGCGTAGTCAGGCACCGGCGGAGTGGGCCGCTCACCGCTGTACATCACCATCAGCGCGTGGTCGAGCATCCTCGACTTCGGCGCCCTGGCAAGCAGGCAGACCGCGTGAGCGAGGAACACCCGGTAGAAGCCGGCGTGCTGCTCCTGCTTCACCCTCTTGCTCATCTCCTGCCAGTTCTGGTACAGCGCCCTGACGGTCAACGCGACCGACGAGTCGGCGATCCCGACGTCCTCGGACGCGATGATCAGCAGACGCTTCCAGACGTAGTTGCCGTTCCCACCGAGCTCGAGCTCGGTGGCCCAGAACAACGCTTCCTTCTCGTTACCTCGGCGAATCTCTTTCTGCAAGGCCGACGCGACCTCGCCGTTCTGGTAGCCGCCAGGCGTGTGGAGCTGACTAAACGGGATTGCCATCCCGCTCCTTTCCTCGAAGGGACTCGAACGGAGCCAACGGCTCCGGGCCCCGCCCGCGAAACAGGCAGGACCCGCAACTGTTTCCTCCTTTCCCCGGTTCCGAGGCCGCCCAGGGCAGGTAGATGGCTCGGAGCCGGAGATGGCTTTGAGCGGCCCGGACCGGTAACGCCTGGGT
>JACDCN010000237.1 GCA_013817555.1 Actinomycetota bacterium | reverse complement strand
GCGCTTGGTCAAGGCCGGTGGACGCGTGCGTAGGATGTGATCCGTGGCGACGACCACCGAGCTTTCCGCGCTCGATCCGCTCGACTATCTCGCGATCGACGCCCTCCTCGACGACGAGGAAAAGGCGATTCGCGACACCGTCAGGCAGTTCGTGCGCGAGCACGTCCTCCCGGACGTCGGTGACTGGTTCGAGAAGGGGATCTTTCCTCGCGAGCTCTTCCCCGAGCTCGCGAAGCTCGGCCTCTACGGCATGCATCTCGACGGCCACGGCCTGCCCGGCGCGAGCTCGGTCGCCTACGGATTGACGTGCATGGAGCTCGAAGCCGGGGATGCCGGGGTGAGGAGCGCTGTCTCGGTACAAGGCTCGCTCGCGATGTTCCCGATCTGGCGGTTCGGCTCGGAGGAGCAGAAGGAGCGCTGGCTCCCACCCATGCACCGCGGTGAGGTGATCGGCTGCTTCGGGCTGACCGAGCCGGACGCGGGATCGGATCCAGGCTCGATGAGGACGCATGCGCGGCGCGACGGCTCGGACTGGATTCTAAACGGCGCGAAGATGTGGATCACGAACGGCTCGATCGCCGACATCGCGATCGTGTGGGCGCGTACGGACGACGGCGCCATCCGCGGCTTCATCGTCGAGAAGGACATGCCCGGATTCTCCGCGCCCGAGATCCACAAGAAGCTGTCGCTGCGCGCGTCCGTCACCTCGGAGCTCGTTCTCCAGGATGTGCGCGTACCCGACGAGAGCGTTCTGCCCGACGCGACGACGTTGCGCGGGCCGCTCTCGTGCCTGAACGAGGCTCGCTTCGGCATCGTCTGGGGCGCGGTCGGCTCGGGCCGAGCCTGCTTCGAGTCCGCGCTCGAGTACTCGAAGGAGCGGATCGTCTTCGGCAAGCCGATCGCTGGCTACCAGCTCACCCAGCAGAAGCTCGCCGAGATGGCACTCGAGCTCAACCGCGCCACCCTCGTCGCCCTCCACGTCGGCCGAATGAAGGACTCGGGCACGCTGCGACCCGAGCATGTGAGCCTCGGAAAGATGGGCAACGTCCGCGGCGCGATCGAGGTCGCGCGGAGCGCGCGGACGATTCTGGGCGCGAACGGCGTCACGCTCGAGTACCCGGTCATCCGGCACATGAACAACCTCGAGTCGGTGCTGACCTACGAGGGCACGCACGAGGTGCACACGCTGGTTGTCGGCCAAGCCTTGACGGGCGAGAACGCCTTTCGCTAGAGCGTTTAGTCCTCGCCGTCCCAGTAGTCGAGCACCGGCCCGGGCCGACTCAGCAGGATCCGTTCGCCTTTCACACTCCGCGCGCCGACCTTGCCGCTGTCCAGGTACTCGACGATGTCCGGTGCGATGAGCGTCGAGAGCATCAGGACGCGGATCGGTGACTCCGTGCGATTCGAGACCTGGTGGGCGCCCTCCTTGCCTCGCGGAAAACAGACGACATCGCCCTCCCGAAGATCATGCTCCCCGTCGTGGGAACGGAGCGTGGGCTCTCCGCGGACGACGATGAGCCACTCCTCGTTCGCGTGGTGCACGTGGTAAGGCCAAAGTCGGTCTCCGGGCTCGAGCTCGTACATGCTCCCGCCAAGCACCTCGCCGCCGATGCGCGCGCCCACCCACGCGTCCTTGCTCCGCCACCCGGGTCGATCCTCGGTGCGATCCCACTCCTCGCCGTTGAGGTTGAAGACCTTCGGCACGGTGCGGAGCTTATGTTCTGAGCCCGCCTAGGGTGAGCTCGATCGCGGTCAGCTCGGCGCGCGCGACTTCGTCGTCCCCGTCCGGAAGCTGCCCGAGGACCCAGCCGGTGAGCACCTCTTCCAGCCCGCCGTAGACGATCCAGCTCGCGAGCTGCGCGTCGACGTCTCGCCGGAAGGCCCCGTCGGCCTGGCCCTGCTCGATTACTCGCTGGACGATGGCGAATGCTTCGCGCACCTCACCCACCTGCGCCTGGAGCTGGGGGCTGCGGGCTACCTCGCGCACCATGACGGTGACGAGGTCAGGGTCGTTGCGCCATGTTCGGAGCAGGATCTTGGCGATGCCCTCGAGCTTCTCCGGGGCGGGCTCGTCAGATCTCTCGACCGCACGGAAGCGTTCGAGGAGCTCGCCGAAGTTCTCCCGAAAGACTGTCTCGAGCACCTGCTCCTTCGACGAGAAGTAATGGTAGAGGAGACCGTGCGCGACGCCGGCTTCGGTTGCGATGTCCCCCACCCGTGCTCCGTGGTAGCCGCTGCGGGCGAACACGCGCACGGCGGCTTCGAGGATGAGCTTGCGCTTCGTCTCCTGAGCGATTGAATGAACAGTCAAGGTCGTCGAGGATAGAGGTACGCTCCGCCTCCGTGCAAGCGCTGGACGGGATTCTCGTCGTCGACTTCACGCGCTACCTGCCCGGCGCATACGCCAGTCGCGAACTCCTGAGACTCGGCGCGCGCGTCGTCCGCGTCGAGGGCCCAGACGGCGATCCGATGCGTGATACCGCGCCCGCCTGGGACGCCGCCTTGCGCGGTGGAACCGAGTCGGTCGTGTGTGACCTGAAGACCGACACGGACTTCGCGCGTACCCTCTGCGCCGGCGCGGATGTCGTGCTCGAGAGCTTCCGGCCGGGAGTTGCCACGCGGCTCGGCATCGGCCCCGACGACCTTTCCGCCTCCACCGTCTACTGCTCGATCACGGGCTTCGGGCTCGGCGGCCGGCACACAGTGCGCGCCGGACACGACCTCAACTACCTCGGCTGGGCGGGGGTCCTCGAAGACACTGCGCCGCAGTGGCCGCCGGTCCAGGTTGCGGATCTCGCGGCAGGCGCGCTCGGAGCGGTCGCGGAGATCCTGGCTGCGCTGCTCGCGCGCGAAAGGACGGGCAGGGGGGCACGCATCGCCATCTCGATGACCCACCGCTCGCACGACCTCGTCGCGCACCGCCTCGGAGGAGAGCCGATGCCGCACATGCTGACCGGCGGGCTCGCGTGTTATCGGACGTACGCGACTGCGGACGGACGGCATCTAACCGTCGGCGCGCTCGAGCCGAAGTTCTTCGCGCGACTTTGCGAGCTGCTCGAGCGCGCCGAGCTCGCTGAGCGGCAGTACGCAGCCAACCAGGACAAGCTCGCTGACGAACTCTCCGAGATCTTCGCGACACGGTCACTCGCGGACTGGCTTGCCCACTTCGACGACGAGGATGTGTGCGTCGGGCCCGTCTGGACGCGCGAAGAGGCGGCGTCGGAGTTCGGGATCCACTATTCCACCGGACACCAGCCGGCGTTGGGCGAGCACACGCAATCCTGGCGCGGCGAGCTGGGACTCTCCAAGTAACAGCCTGTTACTTGGGAGAGAGGCCAAGGGCGGCGGGGAGCGCGAGTAGCGTGTCGATCCGCTCCGGCTCGTCGGGGCGCATACCGTCGCGATCGAGCAGGATCGCGCGCATCCCGAGTGCCCGGGCGCCCGCGATGTCGTCTTCATAGGAGTCGCCCACCATCGCCGCCTCCTGGGGCCGCGCGTCCAGCATCCGGAGCGCGGCCACGAAGATGGAGGGATGCGGCTTGGTTCTGCCGTGCAGCCGCGACCCGACCATCGCGTCCACCTCGAGCCTGTGGTGAGCGACGAACTCCTCGAGATCGCGCTGCCCGTTCGTAACGAGCCCGATCTTCAGGCCGTGCCGGCGAAGCTCGTCGAGGACGGCAAGGACGTCCTCGTAGAGCGAGAAGTTCTCGTGCCGTTCCCATTCGCGCACCATGTCCGTGGCGCACTCCCTGGCGCCATCCGCCTCGCCGCCCATGCCGCGAACAATCTTCTCGGTGAACGCGACCCAGATCTCGTCGTCGTGCACGAACCGCCCTTCGCCTTGAAGTGCCTCGATGGCGGCGGCGCGAGCCTCCCCGTACCGGCCGGGATCGAGCGCGAGCCCGTGTCTCTCGCCCACTCGCCGGTATCCCTCCGGTC
>JACDCN010000236.1 GCA_013817555.1 Actinomycetota bacterium | reverse complement strand
GGAGCTCGAGCAGGCGACGAAGGCGCTCCCCCATCTCTGACGGCTCCAGGCGGGGATCCGGCTCGTGGCGAAGCACCTTGACCGAGTCCTCGTTCCAACGCCACCCGTAGCAGCGCTCGTAGCACTCTGCCTCGCTGAGCGTCCTGAGCCGCTCCTCCATCCGCCCGCCACCCTAGGTCACGAGCCGGACGGCGCCCAGTACGCTTGCGCGCGTGGCAGTGACAGCACGCGTCTTGGAATTCGACGTCACCGTCGATCGCGACCGGATGGCGCGAAGCGAACGAGGAGGAAGCGCGATCTCGGTCGACGACGCGTGGTCGGCCGAGCATCTCGTTCTGGCCGGGCTCGTCCGCTGCACGCTCGCGAGCCTGGACTACAGCGCCGAGCGCGCAGGTCTGCAAATCGCCGCTTCGGGGCGAGCAAACGGAGCCGTCACGAAGCGCGACGACGACGGCCGCTATGCCTTCGTGCGCATCGACGCGCACTTCGAGCTCGAGCTCGATCCGACTACCGCTCCAGACGTGGTGAACGACCTCGGCGCCAGGGCGGAAAAGGGCTGCTTCGTGGGCAACTCGCTGATCGCTCGACCTCGCAATCACTGGACGGTCAACGGACAGCAGACCGCATGAGCACTGCCACCTTGGACGTAAGTGCGGTTCGAGCGCAGTTCACCGCGCTCGATCGGCGGCTCGCCTTCTTCGACGGGCCCGGAGGGACGCAGTGCCCCGATGCGGTGATCGACGCGATCGCTGGGTACCTACGGGAGTCGAACGCCAACATCGGCGCGCCCTACGAGACGAGCAGGCGAACCGACGAGCTCGTCACGCACTCACGCGAACGCGCGGCGTCCTTCCTCGGCTGCTCGTCTGACGAGGTCGCTTTCGGCCCTAGCATGACCGCGCTCAACTTCCTGCTCACGCGCGCGTTCGCCCGGTCGCTGCGAGAAGGAGACGAGGTCGTCGTCACCGCGCTCGACCACGACGCGAACGTCGCTCCCTGGCTCGAGCTCGCCCATGACCTCGGGATCGACGTGCGCGTCGCAGGACTCACCGAGGAGCTCGAAGTCGACTACGACGACCTCGCCCGCCTTCTCTCGGACCGGACGCGCGTCGTCGCCTTTCCCGCGGCGGCGAACTCCGTCGGCACCGCGCCCGATATCAGGCGAATCGTGGGGCTCGCCCACGAGGCGGGCGCCCTCGCATGGGCCGACGCCGTGCACTACGCGCCGCACGGGCCGATCGACGTCACCGCGTGGGACGTCGACGTTCTCATCTGCTCGCCGTACAAGTTCTTCGGGCCTCATCTCGGCCTTGCCTACGGGAAGCGCGAGCTGCTCGAGTCCTGGCGGCCGTACAAGGTCCGACCTGCGGCGGACGAGCCCGTCGGGCACCGGTTCGAGCTCGGAACGTCGCAGCACGAGCTACTCGCGGGTTTTGTCGCCGCAGTGGATCACGTCAACTCGCTCGGCTGGGACGCGATCCAATCGCACGAAACCGCGCTCGGGGAGCGCTTCCTCGCAGGAATCCCCGACGGGGGGGTCGAGCTCTACGGCCTTCGCACGATGAGCGGTCGAGTGCCGACCTTCTGCTTCAACGTTCCCGGCCGCTCGCCCGAGTCGGTGGCGACGTTGCTCGCAGAACGCGATCTCGCCGTCTGGCACGGCAACTACTACGCGCTCGAGACGATGCGGCACCTGGGGCTCGAGGACGGAGCCGTGCGGGCGGGAATCGTCCACTACAACACCGAGGACGAGGTCGATCGGCTGCTCGCCGGTCTCGCAGAGCTCACGTGAGGCTGCTCGTCCTGGGCGGGCCGAAGTTTCTCGGCCGGGCGGTCGCGGACACCGCTCTCGCCCGCAGCCACGAGCTCACGTTCCTCAACAGAGGGCAGACGAACTTCGAGCTGTATCCCGAAGTGGAGAAGCTGCGCGGCGACCGCTCCGGAGATCTCCGGGTACTGGCAGGTCGCGAGTGGGACGCGGTAATCGACACGTCTGGCTATCTCCCGGATCTGGTTCGCAACTCTGCCGTAGCGTTGGCCGGATCAGGCCGCTACTGCTTCGTCTCGACGATCTCGGTCTATGCCGACTTCAGCGAGCCTGTGCGCGAGGAAAGCCCGCTGGCTGCACTCGGGGACATGCCGAGCGACGAAATCGCCAATGAGAGCTATGGTCCGCTGAAGGCTCAGTGCGAGGGGGCCGTGCTCCAGACGTTCGGAGAGCGGGCTCTCGTTGTCAGGCCCGGCTTGATCGTCGGCCCCCACGATCCAACCGGGCGCTTCACGTACTGGCCTCACCGGCTCGTGCGCGGAGGTGAGGTTCTAGCCCCTGCTCCTCACGAAAAGCAAACACAGTTCGTCGACGTCCGTGACCTTGGCGAGTGGATCGTCGACCTCTGCGAGCGCGACGTCGCCGGGATCTTCAACGCGACGCACCCCGGTGTCTCCTGGGCCGAGCTCCTGGAGACCTGTCGCACCGTCGCTGGGACCGACTCCGAGATCACATGGGTGTCGTCCGAGTTCCTGCTCGAGCACGAGGTCGGCGAATGGATGGAGCTGCCGCTCTGGATCGCCGACCCGTCCATGGCCGGCGCCGATCAGGTCGACGTCCGGCGCGCCCTCGAGGCGGGTCTGCGGTTCCAGCCCCTGGTGGACACCGTTCGCGGGGCTCTCGAGCACGCCGCGACAACCGACGCCGCCGGCCCCAGCCCCGAGCGCGAGGCCGAGCTGCTGGCCGCGTGGCATGGCCGATAGGGACTACTCGGAAACCCCGCTCTCGCAAAAGCTCGGCGCGAAGCCAGGCGCCGGGGTCGTGGTGTTCTTCACGACGAGCCGGGAAGATCTCGAAGACCGCTTCGAGGGCCTGAAGGCGACCCTCGACCCGGCCGACGGGCTCTGGATCGCGTGGCCGAAGAAGTCGGCGAAGATCGAGGGCGACCTGACCTTCGAAGCCGTCCAGGAGATCGGCCTCGCACACGGCCTCGTCGACAACAAGTCCTGCTCGATCGACGAACGCTGGCAGGCGCTCCGCTTCGTGTACCGCTTGCAGGACCGTTAGTCGTACGACTTACGAGCCCGGTCCCAGGGCTCCTCGTCCCACCTGATCAAGTCCGGATCGATGCCGCGCGCAGCGGCGAGGTCGACCGTCAGCCGTTGGAAGCGGACGATGTCCACGACCGGATGGGTCGTCGGGAGAACCGTAACCTCGCAGCCGACCTCGCCGAGCGCTCGCTCGACGTCGCGTGCTCGCTCGGAACCGCGGCCCCGGCCCTCGAGCACAAAACACCGAACGCTGGAGTCGATCGCAGCGAGATGGCCATGCAGGAGCTGCTCCGTGTGGTGCGCCTCGGCCGCGACATGTGAGCCCTCTCGAAGCTTGAGCACCGCCTCCAGCACGGTGGCGGTGTCGTCTCCCGCCCCCGCGACGAGGAACCGCTGATGCTTGGAGGCGCCGAGCGGATCGGTAGCGAGCTCGCGCTCGACAGCACCCGGCAACTCACTCACGTTCTCCCCTTGCAGCGCGCGACCGGCTGCGATCGCGCACGTGTAGCTCACCGTGTGACAGTAGCTCTGCTCGAGCTCGGGAGTCGCGACGACGACGTGGTCGACGGCACGCGCGAGTGGGCTCTCGGGAGCTCCGGTAACGAGCCACTTCTCACCCTCGAACGCTTCGACCGCCTCGCGGGTCAGAGAGGTTGTGCCCTCGTGGCTGATCGCCACGAGGACGTCCGCCTCAGGCGCGTTTCCGAGCACGATCTCGAGGGCCTGCGCCGCCGGCCCACAGGCGAGCGCCGCATGAAAGGAGGTTCCACACCCGGTGAAGAGCACGCGAGCGTCCGGCGGCAACCGCTTCGGGCCTGCCCGCTCCGGCACCTGCCTGAGCCACTCGGGCTGAAGGGCGATGGCCGAAAGGGTCATCTGTCCAGGCACGAGGCCTGTCTATACCATCGAGCGCCATGGCCGTCTTCG
>JACDCN010000235.1 GCA_013817555.1 Actinomycetota bacterium | reverse complement strand
TGATCGCGGATCGGTCGGCGTCGGCCGACTCGAGACCGGGCAGCGTCAGCGCGGTGACGTCGTGGCCGTCGGCACGCAACGCGGCGGCGACTTCGTCCCACGCCCACGCGCCGAGCCAGAAGCCGGGAACCAGGACAATCGGTGCGGTAGTCATTCCTCGACCCTAGCCGCGCTGGAGCCCCAGCCGGGCGAGGAAGAGCGCCTCGGCCTCGCAGACCCGCGCGAACTCGCCGAGGTGGCGCGACTCGTTGGCGCCATGAGCGCGCGTGTCGGGATTCTCGACGCCCGTGACGATGATCGCCGCATCGGGGAACCGGGCTGCGAAGTCCGAGATGAATGGGAGCCACGCTCGATCATCGATTGTCTCTGACGCGACGCGCGGAGCGTATTAGAGTCGCGGCGACATCTCCTGGACGAAAGGGGGCACGGTGACGAGCACCGAAACCGGCCTCGGCATCGAGGCAAAGTCGGACGCGATCTACGAGCTCGTCGAGGAAGGAGCGCAGGTCGAGAAGCTCGCGACCGGCTTTACATTCACGGAAGGGCCGATCTGGCATCCGACGCAGCACTACCTCCTGTTCTCGGACATGCCGGGCAACGTTCGCCGCAAGTACACGCCTGACGGGAAGGTCGTCGAGATGAGGAACTTCTCGAACAAGTGCAACGGGATGACCTACGACGCCGATCTCAACTTGCTCGTCTGCGAGCACGTGACGAGCTCGCTCGTCCGCGAAAGCCCGGACGGCACGCGCGAGACCATCGCCCAGGAGTTCGAGGGGGAGGAACTGAACAGCCCGAACGATGTCGTCGTCCACTCGAGCGGCGCGATCTACTTCTCCGACCCCTGGTACGGGCGCATGCCCGGTTTCGGCCATCCGCGCAAGCGGCGCCTCGGTTTCCAGGGCGTTTACCGCATTCCGGCGGGCGGCGGTGATCCCGAGCTCATCGTGGACAAGGACGAGTTCGACATGCCGAACGGTGTCTGCTTCTCGCCCGACGAGTCGCTCGTCTACATCAACGACACGCCTCGCGCTCACATCAAGGTGTGGGACCTCGCGAAAGACGGCACGCTGTCCAACGGCCGCGTGTTCTTCGAAGGCGTCGGCTCCGGCGTGATCGAGGAGGGAATCCCGGACGGGATGAAGTGCGACGAGCGAGGCAACATCTGGGTCACCGGTCCGGGCGGCATCTGGATCATCTCGGCCGTCGGCGAGCACCTCGGGACGATCAAGGTGCCCGAGAACACGGGCAACCTCACCTGGGGCGGCGAGGACTGGCGCACCGTGTACATCCCGAGCTCGACGTCGCTGTACGCGATCCGCGCGATGGTCGGGCCGCGGCACGAGCCCTACATGCGCTGAAAGGAGCAATGCGAATGAACGACCAGCTCACGCTCGACCCGAAGACGACCGCGATGATCATCCAGGACCTCCAGAACGACGTCATCAGCGAGGGTGGCGCGTTTGCCGGGGACGGCGGCTATGACCACGCGAAAAGCCAGAACGTCGTCGAGAACGTCGCTCGGCTCGCGGCGGCGGCGCGCAGCGTCGGCGTCCCGGTCATCCACGTTCACTACGTCGTCGATCCCGGCGCGCCGGGCACGAAGCTGAACGCCGGTCTCTACCGCGCCGTCAAGGAGTCGGATGCCCTCGTCCGCGGCACCTGGGGCGCGGCTGCCGCACCCGGCGTCGAGCCGCAGGAAGGCGACCTCGTGGTCGAGAAGATGCGGACGAGCGCCTTCTACAACACGCGGCTCATGACGTTGCTGCAGGGCTTCGGCACGGAGACCGTCATCGTCACGGGAGCGTGGACCCACATGTCGATCGAGCACACGGCGCGATACGGCGCCGACGCGGGCTACCGCATGATCGTCATCAACGACGCCTGCTCGTCGATCAACGACGAATGGCACAACGCCGGCCTCAACTACGCACTGACCGCGATTGGCGAGGTCGCATCCTTGGAGCAGGCCATCGAGGCGCTCGGCGCTCGCGTGGCTGCCTGATCACATGCCGGGACTGCCCTCTCCCAGGGGCAGTCCCGTTTGCCCGAGCTCGCCACGACCCCTAGCCGTCCGTGGAAGCTGCTGACTCTCCCAGCGGTCGCGGTAATCCTCGCGCACGGGACAGAAGACGTCGAGCACGAGCGCGCCCTCGGGGCCGCAGTACGCCGAGTGCTCGACCTCTCCGGGGAGCACGTAAGCCTCGAGCGGGCCGAGCTCGTGCGAGACACCGTCGACCACGAGCGCCTGCATGCCTTCGAGCACGATCCCGAGCTGCTCGTGCGGGTGGCTGTGCAGCGGCACCGTCGCACCCGGCTCGAAGCGGATCAGGTTCAGCATCGCGCCCTCTCCGAAGAGCGGCTGCCCGGTCACGCCGGCAGCGAGCTCGAATGCGCGCACCGCGTCGAGTCGCATGAATTGCGCTCCCATGCGCTCGATTATCGTTCGCCGCATGACCGTGGTCGAGCCCGCTCTCCTTCGCCGACAGGCATTCGTCGCCGGCGCGTGGATCGATGCGGACTCGGGGAAGACGTTCCCGGTGACCAACCCCGCGACGGGAGAGACGATCGCGGACGTGCCGCGCATGGGTGCCGCCGAGACTCGCCGGGCGCTGGCAGCCGCCGAGCGAGCGCTGCCCGAATGGAAGAGCCGTCCGGCGAATGAACGCGCACGCATCCTCAGGCGCCTCTCCGACCTGATGCTCGAGAACGACGAAGACCTTGCGCGTTTGATGGTGACCGAGCAGGGAAAGCCGCTGGCCGAGGCCAAGGTCGAGATCGGCTACGCCGCGTCGTTCTACGAGTGGTTCGGTGAGGAGGCGAAGCGGGTCTACGGCGACACAGTGCCCACCCCATGGCCGGACAAGCGGATCCTGGTGACGAAGGAGGCAGTCGGCGTCACCGCCGGGATCACACCGTGGAACTTTCCGTCGGCGATGGTGACCAGGAAGTCGGCGCCCGCCCTCGCAGCCGGGTGCACGATGGTCTTGAAGCCCGCCGAGCAGACGCCGCTCTCCGCCCTCGCGGTCGCTGCGCTCGCCGAGGAGGCCGGGGTGCCACCCGGAGTGCTGTCAGTCGTCACCGGCGCCGCCGAGGACGCGCCGCTCATCGGCGGCGAGCTGACCTCGAACCCGGCCGTCCGCAAGCTCGGGTTCACGGGCTCGACCGAGATCGGGAAGCTGTTGATGAGCCAGTGCGCGGCCGGGCTGAAGAAGGTCTCGCTCGAGCTGGGCGGCAACGCGCCGTTCATCGTCTTCGACGACGCCGATCTCGACGAGGCGGTCGCCGGCGCGATCGTCTGCAAGTTCAGGAACTCGGGCCAGACCTGCATCTCCGCGAATCGCATGCTCGTCCAGGAAGGGATCTACGACGACTTCCTCGAGCGCTTCACGGAAGCAGTCGCGGAGCTCAAGGTCGCCGACGGATTCACGCCCGGGGTCAACGTGGGCCCGCTCATCGACGAGCCGGCGGTCGAGAAGGTCGAGCGTCACGTCGCGAACGCGCTCGACGGCGGCGCGGAGGTGATCCTGGGCGGCGGCCGGATGGACGGCCAGTTCTTCGAGCCGTCTGTGCTGGTCGGTGTCACGGGCGCGATGGCGATGAGCTCCGAGGAGACCTTCGGCCCAGTCGCGGGGATAACTCGCTTCTCGACCGAGAACGAGGCAGTCAAGATCGCGAACGACACGCCTTACGGCCTCGCGGCGTACTTCTACTCGCAAGGACTCGCCCGCGTGATGCGCGTTGGCGAGGCGCTCGAATACGGAATTCTCGGCATCAACACTGGGCTGATCTCGACCGAGGTGGCTCCGTTCGGCGGCGTGAAGGAGTCAGGCATCGGACGCGAGGGGTCGTCGTACGGGATCGACGAATGGCTCGAGCTCAAGTACTGGGCGCTGGGCGGCATGGGCGAGCCGCTGTGATCGTCGAGCAGCGCGACTACCACGTCTACACGGGCAAGCTGCCCGAGCTCTTGC
>JACDCN010000031.1 GCA_013817555.1 Actinomycetota bacterium | reverse complement strand
CGCCAGGGGGTCGCGCGCGAGCAGCTCGTTCGCCTCGTCCGAGTCCGTGAAGTAGAGCGCCTCGGGCACGCTTGGATGCTAACGATCGGCGCGTAGGTACTCGTCAGGTACGCAGGCTAAACCCCACCGAACGGGTCAGGCGACCTCGGCCGTCTTGCAAACGGACGGTGACGGAGTACGTGCCGCCGCCAACCACGAGTCGCGCTGGTATGAGCCACGCGACAACGAACCCTCGGACGCATTGGTACGGCACGACGCCGGTTAGATCCACTCCAAGTGGCTCGACGGATCTTGCCGACGCCATCGTTGCTCCCGCCTTTTTCCGGGTTTCGCGGATCAGGAGAACAGCGCGCGGCCCGATTTCAGCGCAGAAGCGAACTCGGATCGTTGCCTTCCCCGCAAAACCATCGCGGCGCGGCTGGGAGAACTGCACCGAAGCGCTGATCGCACCTAGCGATGGTTTCTGAGCCTGAGCCTGAGCCTGAGCCTGAGCCTGAGTCCGAGCGCTGACTGGAACCGCAATGGAACACAAGCTCACCGCGAGGATTGAGACGACTGCCACGCTCGGCGCGGCCTTCCACGCCGGCTTCACCCTCTCACCCTCGGTGCTCGTCTCACCATCTCGATTGTGACGGGACCGCCGTAAACGCCAAGGTGCAGGTGGCTCTTGTTCTCCCCGCTCGGCCTGATCCAGCGACCGACCCTGCCGATCACCTGGCCTGCGCGGACACGACCCAATCCGGTGTGCGATCCGAGGTGCGTATAGAAGAAATCCGAACCCGAGTCGGCTCTGAGATACAGCGACCAACCGAAGATGCCGAGATCTACCTCGCTAAGTCTCGGGTCGTTTCCGGACAGTCTCCGGATCGTGCCGCTCTGCACCGCGAGGACCGGGGCGCCGGCGCCGGGAAAGAAGTCGAGCGCGCGATAGTGCGGGATTCCGCCGGTCGGGTGCACGCCTCCGCTCCCACCGGGATACCTTGCAGGGATCGGATGAACTAGTGTGCGCGACGGGGAAATCGGCCGGGGAATGCACTGCCGCGACAGGCACCGAAGAGGCATCTCGAAGTACACGAGAGAGCCGCTGAATTGGGCTGTTTCCTGGCCGTCTTCCGCTGGCGCAAAAGTCTTGCCTGAGGGATCGACCATCACAGTCGGCCGGTTGGCGCCATACGCGTACGCGGCGACAAGCGATAATCCGACTCCGGGATCGACTGGATCCGGGCTCAGAAATCGCCCGGCCACCGGGTCGTACTGGCGGGCACGGAGGTGGTATAGGTCGGTTGAGTCGAGGTACTCCCCTATGAACTTCATGGCGTTCGTCGGCGCATTGCCCCCCGACCTTTGCTCCGCGAGGATCGTCCCGAAGGGCTCGTACGCGTACGTCCAACGAGGCGATCCCGACGAAGACGTGACGTTCGCGACCGATCCGAGGCCGTCGTAGTGGTAGTAGCTCGTCGTCGAGCCGCTCGTCATCGAGATTCGGCGGGCTCCGTAGGTGTAATTACGCTGGATGGAGCCCGATCCGTTCTGCTCGACGGCGATCTGCGGAAGCGCGTGTGCGATGTCCCACAGGAAGTTCGTCTTCTGCGAGGACTTGGAGCCTGTCGACGCCTGCAGGCGAAGGCCGTCGCCGTCGTAGGAGTACGTCGTCGTCGTCGAGCTCAACTTCGTCGTCTTCATACGGTTTGCGAGGTCGTAGGTGAAGGTACGGCGACCCGCTGATACCTCGTTTCCATTCTGATCGTAGGTGTACGAGGTCGAGCCTGCGCTGAGCAGCCGGTCGGCTGCGTCGTAGCTGAGGCTCGTAGTGCCCGCGGGCCTCCGCTCGGTGAGTCGGTTTCCGAGCTTGTCGTATGTCCAGCGGATGAAAGGATCGGAGGCGCCGGGGCACGTTCCGTTCTGAAAGCAGACGGAGACGATGCGATCGGAGGCGTCGTACGTATAGGTCTGCGTCTGGGCGAGCGCTCCCGTGCGCACCATCTGGGTCGGGTTCCCCAACGGATCGAGAGTGGCGGCGAAGCGGAGGAGGGTGGCCGTTCCCTTGCGACTCGAGACCTCTGTCAACCTGCCCGCGCGGTCATAGAGCCGGGCTTCGACGTACCCGTTCTCGGCGGGGAGCGTTGTCTGCACGAGGTTGGAGGCGACGTCGTAGCCGTACCCCACAGCCTGGCCGTTGCTCCGGGCGATCGCCAGACGGTCTAGACCGTCGTAGTCGTATTCGGTGACTCTTCCGCCGGGGTACACCCTGCGACTGACATTTCCGACGAGGTCGTAGGCGAACGAGAAGCCGGTTGCGCCGCGCGTGACGGAGATGAGGCGATCGAGCCCGTCGTATGCGCGGGTTTCGATCCCGGCGCCGTCCGTCATTCTCACTCGGTTGCCGACTGGGTCGTACGCAAACGCCACGTCCGGCGTTGAGTCCGAGTAGTCGATCGAGAGCAGCCGGTTTGCCGGGTCGTAGTCGAAGGTCGTCTTGCCGTCGTCTGGAATTGACGTCGTATTTCCGTTGGGGTCGACCATCGCCGACAGATTCCCGTTAGCGTCGTAGCTGTGGCGTGAGAGCGCGGACGACTTCGGTCCAGCTCCATCCGGGTCTGGTCCCGCCTCGGAGATCAGGCGGCCCCCGTCGTCGTACGCGTAGGTCGTCACGTGATTGGCGTCGTCTCGGCGTGTCAGCCGGTTTCCGGCATCGTCGTAGGCGTAAGTCGTGGATCCGCCGTCGGGGGCGGTCACGGTGACTATGCGTCCAGCCGCGTCATAGGTAAACGCGGTCGCGTGGTCGTTCGCGTCGCGAATAGAGACGAGATTCCCCACAGGGTCGTACGTGTTCGCTGTCACGTGGCCGAGGGGATCGGTCGTCGTGAGAAGGCGTCCCGCGGCGTCGTAGCTGTGCCGCGTCCGATAGTCGTCCGGGTTTCCTCCTTGGACGTTGCCGCGCGGTTCGACGATGCTCGCGAGGTTCCCGTTGGGGTCGTACGTACGCGAGGTCGTCGGCGCGACGAGTGGCCTGCTCGCGTCGGGGTCGGGTCCCGTCGTCGACACGAGGCGATTCGCCGAGTCGTAGGTGAAGCGCGTCGTTCGCCCGAGCGGATCTGTCGCCGACAGCTTGTTCCCGACGTCGTCGTAGGTGTAGGTGGTCACGGGCGCCTCGAGGGGGCCGCCGCCGTCGGGATCGGGCCGCGTTTCCGAGAGCACGCGGTTCGCATCGTCGTATGCGTACGACGTCGTCCGTCCCTTCGCATCGATGACGGTCAGCTCGTTGCCGGCGTCGTCGTACGCGTGAGTCGTGATGTTTCCGAGAGGGTCACTTTCTTTCAACACCTGACCGGCTGGGTTGTACGTCCATGTCCACGTGAAGTCGGAATCAGTCGCGCCCGGCAGGTTGCCCTTCGGATCCACCCGACTGAGGACGCGTCCGGCCGGGTCGTATGTGTACGTCGTCTTGTTCCCTAGCGGATCCGTCACGGAAGCGAGATTTCCCGCTGCGTCGTGCGTGTACGTGGTCGTCTTCCCGTTTCCGTCGGCGGAAGTGAGGACCCGTCCGGCAGCGTCGTATATGTAGGAGGCAACTCGCGTTCCGCCCTGAGTCACTCCAGTCGTGTTCCCGGACGCGTCGTACGTGTACGACGTCACCGTGCCTCGGGCGTCGGTGATTCGTACCGGGTCGTTTCGTCCGTTGTAGACGAATGTCTTCTGCGCGCTCCCCAGCGAGGCGGGCGCGGTCGCGGACAGGATGTTCCCGGCCGCGTCGTAGGCCATCGTGGTCGTCTCGTCGGTCGGAGACGTGACGCCGCTCGTGTTCAGGTCCGCATCGTGGACAAACGCGGTCACCCGGTTCAGCGGGTCGATCTGCTTCGAGAGCAGACCGCCGTCGTAGTCGTGCTTCCAGACCTTCCCGTTTGCATCCGTCACGGACGCGACCTTTGCGTCCGCATCCCAGTCGAAGGAAGTCGTCTTGCCGACAGCGTCGGTCTGACTGCGGATGCGCCCGTCGACGCGGTAGACGTTCGTCACCTGGATGTGCTGGAGAGGATCGGCGATCGTCGCGAGGCGGCCGTCGGAGTCGTACGTGTACGTCCAGACTTTCCCGCGCACGTCCGTGACGGTCGTGAGGCGGCCGTCCGCATACCCGTACGTAACTCGACGACCGTCGGGGGTCTCCACCTGACTCACGAAGCCGGACGCGTTGTGGCTGACGGTCACGCCTCGATTCGCCGCGTCCGTGATCCGCAGCAAGCGTCCCTGGCCGTCGTAGTCGAACGCCAGACCCTCGCCGTTTCGATCCTCGATCGACGTCAAACGTCCTTGGGTGTCGAAGCGATACACGACCTGATCCGCGCGGACGAGTTCGTACCCATCGGCGACCTGCGCGAGCGTCGAGAGGGAGCCCGGCGCTCCGACGAAAGAGCCGTCGGCCTGTCTCGTGTACTCAACCTGTTGGCCTTCGTCTCCGCGAAGCGTCACGTTCCCGGTCGGGTGCTCGACAAGCGAAGCCGAATAGTTGTCGGTCCACCCGGGTCCGAGCCTTCCCGCACTCGGGTCGGACGAGGTGTAGCTGCGGCTCCAGGCGAAGGGAACGCCTGTCCCAGTCGTGGTGAGGTCTTGGATCTGGGTGATGAATGCGCCGGTGAGCGTGTTCACTGGGTCGGAAAGGCAACGGCTCGTGCTGTGGGCATGCACGCCCGACCCCGTACAGATGCCGGTTGACTGCCCTTGGGGCGGACCGTTTGGCGGGGGCGGCGGCGGACCCGTGAGCGCGCCCCCACCGAAGTCGTCCCAGCGGCCTTGGTCGTCATCGAGTCCCAGTCCGAGCTTGCCAGAGCTGAACGAGAGGTCGGCGCTCGTGAGGAGCTTCGACCACGCTCCCGCGCTCTTGCGCCAGAGCTCGAGCGCCGCCCCCACTCGACGAAGGAGAAGCGTGTCGCCGGTCGCGGGATCGAGCCCGATCGGACCCACGAGCGAGGTCGCGACGCCGTCCACGATCTTCTCGATCGAGAGCTGGTCGGCAACGATCCAGTGGTACCAGCGCATCCGGTAGCCGTCGAAGCCGGCCGTTCCCGCCTGTTGCAGGTTCAGGTAGAGGTAGGAGACCTGGTCGTTCTCAGGCACCCTCGCGATCCGCGCATGCACCTCGGCATCGCCCGTCAACTCGCTCTGGCGGAAGGAGTTCGCCTGGACGACCTCGCCTTCGTTCTGCCCCGCGGCCAGGGAGATGACCTCGAGCGTCTCGCCGGCTCCGCTGACGGAGGTAGGCGACCAGGCGCCGCCCTGGGAGAGCGGGTCCTCGTCTCCGCGCTCGAAGGCGTCCAGGACTCCCGTGGCTGGAAGCGTGGGGGGCGGGGGCTCGGGCGTTGTCTGGCCAGGGCCGCCGAAGTCGGCCCAGCGGGCCTTGCTCTCGTCCGATCCGAAGCCGATCTTGCCGCCCTGGAACTGGCTGTCGCCGGCGCTTAGGCGCAGGATCCAGGCGCCGGTCGTCTTGTGCCAGACCTGCAGCGAGCCCCCAACTCGGCGAAAGAGGAGCGTGTCACCGGCACTGGGCTCGTCGGTGTTCGACATCTGCACCGGGGGGACGAGGTTCGTCGAGACACCGTCCACAAGCTTGCGCAGGTAGAGGCCGTCGCCCGCGATCCAGTGGAACCAACGCAGCTCGTAGCCGTCGACGCCTGCGGTGCCGACGTCCTGGAGGTTGAGGTACAGGTACATCCACCGCTGGTCGCTGGGAGAAACGGCGATCGTCCCGTACACCTCGACATCTCCGGCCGGAATGTCCGCCACGCGAAACGAGTCGCCGTGCACGTCGCCCTCGTTGTGGCCGGCGGTTCCGCCGAAGGCCTCCATCGTCGCGCCGCTGCCGTCGATCGAAGAACTTGCCCAATTACCCCACTGGTGGAGCGGGTCCTCCAGCCCGCGCTCGAAGTTGTCGAGGATCGGTGTCGTCGGCTCGTTCGAGGCGGCGCTCGTCGACGACGACGCAGCACCGACGTCGAGGAGCAGTAGAAGCGTGAGGGCGAGAGTCGCCATCGAGAGTCCGACGACATGCCACCTAGCCCTGTGATGCTTCGAAGAGCGTTGCCAAGGGACGAGCCCGTTCATCTCCACCTCCTGCCCGCGAGTGACGCGGGCCTCGCTGTAGCCCTTCCTGGGTTGATTTCATATTGCCAAATAAGACAACACGTGTAAATCCGCACAAATGGGCATGTCTTTTCGGTACGCCGCCAGCGAGGGAGACGAACTGCTCGGTTACCCTGGAGCTGTGGATCCGCTTGCCGCCTTTTCACTCGGTACGAGGGTGTGGTTCGAGCGGGCCTTCGCCGCACCGACTCCCGCTCAAGCGGCCGGCTGGCCCGCAATCGCGCGCGGCGGGCACGTGCTCATCCAGGCGCCCACCGGCTCGGGGAAGACGCTCGCCGCCTTCCTGATCGGGATCGACCGGCTGAACACGTCGCCAGGCGAGGGGCTCCGACTGCTGTACGTCTCGCCACTGAAGGCGCTGAACTACGACATCGAGCGGAACCTCCGGAGCCCACTCGCGGGGCTCGGCTCCGAGCTCTCCGTTGGTGTGCGCACAGGCGACACGCCTGCCGACGAACGGCGGCGGATGCTGAAGACGCCACCGGACATCTTGATCACGACTCCGGAGTCGCTCTTCCTGCTCCTGACCTCTCAGGCGCGCGAGACCTTGCGCGGCATCGAGACCGTGATCGTGGACGAGGTGCATGCGGTCGCCGGGACGAAGCGGGGCGCCCACCTCGCGCTGTCGCTGGAGCGCCTCGAGGCCCTGGTCGAGCGTCCCTTCCAGCGCATCGGACTCTCCGCGACGCAGCGCCCGCTCGCCGAGATCGGACGCTTCGTCGCAGGCTCTGAGCGGGAGATCGAGCTCGTCGACGCGGGCACTCGAAAAGAGCTCGATCTCGAGGTCGTCGTGCCGTTGGAGGACATGCGCGAGCTCGGATCGACCGCCGATCTGTCGGTACCGCCGCTCGCCGACGGTGTCCAGATGGGCACAGGAGTCGAGCAGTCAAGTCGCTCGATCTGGCCCTCGATCTATCCCGCGATCCTCGAGCTGGTCAGGCAGCACCGCTCGACGATCGTCTTCGTCAACAACCGCCGGCTCGCGGAGCGGCTCGCGCTGCGGCTGAACGAGCTCGCCGAGGAGGAGATCGCGCGCGCCCACCACGGCTCGCTCGCGCGCGAGCAGCGGGTGGTGGTCGAGGAGCTGCTGAAGGCCGGGCAGATCCCCTGCCTCGTCGCCACCTCCTCGCTCGAGCTCGGTATCGACATGGGCGCCGTGGACCTCGTCATCCAGGTCGAGAGCCCGAAATCGGTCGCGCGCGGGCTGCAGCGGGTGGGGCGGGCGGGGCACGACCTGCACTCGGTGTCGCGGGGCAGGATCTTCCCCAAGTTCCGCGCTGACCTGCTCGAGTGCGCGGTCGTTGCGCGCGCGATGCGCGAAGGCGCGATCGAGGAGACCCGCATTCCCCGCAACACCCTCGACGTTCTCGCCCAGCAGATCGTGGCCATCTGCGCCGACGAGGACGTGTCGGTGGACGACCTGCATGCGCTCGTCCGCCGCGCCTATCCGTTCTCCGACCTCTCCCGGGCGCAGCTCGAGAACGTCCTCGACATGCTCGCGGGCCGCTACCCGTCGGACGAGTTCGCCGAGCTCCGGCCACGGATCGTCTGGGACCGGACTGCGGGGATCGTGCGTGGGCGCACCGGCGCGCGGCGGCTTGCCGTGACCAACGCCGGGACGATTCCGGACCGAGGGCTCTTCGGCGTCCACCTGGTCGACGGTGGCGGACGGGTGGGTGAGCTCGACGAGGAGATGGTGTACGAAGCGCGCGAAGGACAGACGTTCGTGCTCGGCGCCTCGACGTGGCGGATCGAGGACATCACGCGGGATCGCGTTCTTGTCTCCCCGGCGCCTGGTGTTCCCGGTGTCGCGCCGTTTTGGAAGGGCGAAGGCGTCGGCCGGCCGGCGGAACTCGGGGAGAAGATCGGCCGGGCGTCGCGCGAGCTGGTCGCGCTCTCCGACGAGCAGGCCGGGGCCGTGCTCCGCGACGACTATCACCTCGACACGCGGGCGGCGAGAAATCTCGTCACGTATCTGCGCGAGCAGGAGGGGGCCACGGGGGTAGTCCCCTCGGATCGCTCGATCGTCGTCGAGCGCTTCCGCGACGAGATCGGCGACTGGCGGGTCTGTCTGCTGACCCCGTTCGGAGGGCGTGTGCATGCGCCCTGGGCGATGGCGCTCGCCGCGCGCCTCCGGGACTCGCTCGGCATCGACGCGCAGTCGATCTGGTCGGACGACGGCATCGCGCTCCACTTCCCCGATGCGGACGTGCCGCCTCCGCTCTCCGACCTCCTCCTCGATCCCGAGGAGATCGAAGAGCTCGTCATCGCGGAGCTCGGGCAGTCGGCGCTCTTCGGCGCCCGCTTCCGGGAGAACGCCTCGCGCGCCCTGCTCATCCCACGTCGCCGTCCAGGCCAGAGGACACCGCTCTGGCAGCAGCGGCTGAAGGCGCAGAGCCTGCTTCAGGTCGCGCGGCGCTACCCGCAGTTCCCGATCGTGCTGGAGACCTATCGGGAATGCCTGCAGGACGTCTTCGATCTGCCGGCGCTGCGCAAGATCCTGAAAGGGATCCAGACCCGCGAGCTCGATCTCGTGGAGGTCGAGACGGCCTCGGCCTCCCCGTTCGCGTCCTCGCTTCTCTTCGACTACGTCGCTACCTACATGTACGAGGACGACACGCCGCCCGAGGAGCGACGGGCGCAGGCGCTGTCCCTCGACCGCGGGCTCCTGCGCGAGCTAATGGGGATCGAGGAGCTGCGCGAGTTGCTCGACCTCGGCGCGATCGAGCAGGTCGAGTCCTCGCTGCTCCTTCCCCCTCGGAACGTCGACGAGCTGCACGATTTGCTGCGACGGGCTGGACCGCTCGTAGACGGGGAGTACGACCGCGGGTTTGCGGAGACGCTACTGCGGGAGCGGCGTGCCATCCGGGTTCGGGTCGGTCACGTCGAGCCGCTGGCCGCCGTCGAGGATGCGGGGCTCGTTCGGGATGCGTTCGGCGCGGTGCCACCGGGTGGCGTCCCCAATGTCTTCCTCGAACCGGTGCCCGACGCGCTGGCCGGTGTGTTGCGCCGATATGCACGTACCCACGGGCCGTTCACGACGGGTGAGGTTGCGGATCGACTCGGGCTCGAGCCTTCGGTGATGGAGGTCGAGCTCGAGGGACTGGAACGCGACGAGAAGCTCGTCCGCGGTGAGCTCAGGCCGGGAGGCAGTGAGCGCGAGTGGTGCGATCCGGACGTTCTCCGGCGCATTCGCCGCGCTACCCTTGCGGTGCTGCGCCGCGAGGTCGAGCCCGCCGACCAGGCGGCGCTCGGGCGCTTCCTTCCGGCGTGGCACGGGATCGGGCGCCGCCAGACGCTACGAGAGGCTCTTGTCCCCCTGCAGGGCCTTGCGTTGCCGGTTTCTCTCTGGGAAAGCGATGTGCTGCCTCGCCGGGTGCCCGCGTATCGCCTGGCCGATCTCGACGCGCTGTGTGCTTCGGGCGACCTGGTCTGGGTCGGCGCGGGCCTGGATCGCGTTGCCGTCTATTTCCGCGAGGACGCTCCGCTGCTGGGGCCTCCGGCCGCCGAGGCGCCGCCCGAGGGCGCTTCTCAGGTCGCGATCCGCGCGGCGCTCGGGGAGGGTGCGCTCTTCTGGGCCGATCTCGTAGCCGCGGCGGAGCTCGACTCGGCCGAGGCGCTGGCGGCTTTGTGGGATCTCGTCTGGGCAGGTGAGGTGACCAACGACTCGTGGGCGCCGCTTCGCGCGTCTCGCCGGTACGACGCTCCACGCCCCGAGCGAAACAGGCGCCGCTTCATGCGCTCGCGCACGAGCGCGCCCTCTCCGACCCAGGGCCGGTGGGCCGTCGCGTCGTCCCTTTTCCTGGACAAGCCCGACCGTCGAGCGCTGGCCGAGCTCCTGCTCGAACGGCAGGGGATCGTCACTCGGGACGGTGTTCGAGGAGAGGGCATCAAGGGCGGATACGGCGCCGTCTACGCGGAGCTGCGCGCGCTCGAGACGCTCGGAGTCTGCCGGCGTGGGTACTTCGTCGAGGGGCTCGGCGGCGCGCAGTTCGCGCTGCCCGGAGCGGTCGAGCGCCTGCGCGAGCTGCGGGCGGATGCGCGTGCAGTCGATGAGCGGGACGTGCTCGTTCTCGCCGCAGCGGATCCAGCACAGCCTTATGGAGCGGCCGTGCCCTGGCCGCGTCGAGCGGGCGCACGAGCCGCACGGGTTGCCGGCGCGTGGGTCGTTCTGCTGGACGGCGAGGCGGTGCTCTTCGTCGAGCGGGGCGGCCGCTCGCTCGTCCCGCTTCGGGATCCGGATCCCGAATGGTTGCGCCCTGTGCTGGCTGCCCTCGTCGCGCACGTCAGGTCGGGAGGGGCGAAGCGCCTCGCGGTCGAGCGCTTCGACGGCGTGCCGGTGGTCGAGTCGGAGGCCATGAGCCTCCTCGTGGAGTCCGGCTTCCTCGCCGGACCGCGGCGCGCCGTTCTCCGTCCTTAGGCCAGCGAGAGAGGAGAGGAGCGGTCAGTCGCGTAACGGGAGAGGTGCCCGTGCGCGCGCCTCATCTCTACCCGCTCCTTCGCGGGTTCGTCCTCGGCGCGTTCGTCGTCCTCGGCCGTGAGCTCGAGGAAGGCGCCGAGCTGCCTTTCGCATTCGAAGAGCATGTTCAGCGGAAAGGTCCCGCTCTGTACGAGCTCCGGCCGCTTGTTCGGACTTTCATCGAAGATCGCGAGCCACTCCTGCGGGCGCGTGACGACGCGCGCCTCGCCCTCGATGAGCTCGGCCGCGAGCCCGCGGCTGCGATCTTCGCTCGCGCACACGCTGGCACGCATGCGAGCGAAGACGACGCGCTCTTTCGCACGGTGCTGCTCGGCCTCTTGACCTCGACCGCCGAGTCGTGCGGCGGGTTCGACTGGGACGACGAGGCGTTCGAGCACGCGTACGGCATCCTCGAGAAGACGCTCTTCGGGGAGCGGCGGCAGTTCAGGGCGCTCGTCCCGCTAATCGGACTGTCCGTCGCCAGGCCTGTCGAGCTCGCGCCCGGCCTTTCGATCCGCCATTTCGAGGCAGGGGAGCTCTCGACGCACTGGCCTGAGTCACGCGGCCTCCTACCGCCGGGATTCGGCCGCGAGCCCGACCGCTGCTGCGTCCTCGAGCTTCACGTAGACGTCGAAGCCGGTGCGGATCCACCCGATTCACCGGCCGAGATCGCCGACGCCGTCAGCGCGATCCGGCTGACGACGTCCGCGGCGCTCGCGGCGGGCCCGGTTCTGTTCGAGACCCTCGACGGACGGCCGTTCGGGATCCGCCCGGTGCTTCCGATCGCGGCGACGCAGCCACCGGGGGAGCCGTCCCGCCTCGACGCGTTCCGCACCCCCATTGCCGTCGACGTGCTCGCCGCGCTCGGCAAGGCCGACGGCGACCCCGAGCTCGCCGAGGCGCTCGACCGTTGGGAGCTCTCGCTGTTCCAGAACGAGCCGTTCCGGGCCGAGCAGCTGCGGGCCTCGCTTGCCGCGCTTCTCGGCGAGACCTGGCCGCTGCGCGCGGCTGTTCTCCTCGAGGCGGACGGCACTGCGCGTGAGGAGCTGCACGGCCACCTCGTGGGGCTTGCGGGAGGGGACGGCGCGAGCACGGCGTCCGTGGATGCGGCCAGGCGGGCGTTGGTCGCGGTGCTGCAGGCGCTCGATCGAGCGGACCTCGTCCACGACCTCGACCGCGAGCTCCTGGGCCTGCCGCGGCGATCCATGGCGTGGGCCGCGGCCGTCTGAGCGCCCGGCACGAAATCGGCACAAAGTCGTTTCCCACACGTGACGCGAAGAGGGCTAGCGTGGCTTCATGGACGAGTCGCGAGCGGTGCTGGAACGGTTGGAGCGTATCGAGGCGCTCGATCGGTCAGGCGCAGGGCGCGGGAAGCTCCTCACCGAGCTACGCGCGCTGCTCGAGGAAGCGGAAGCGTGGTCGAGCGCGGAAGGGGGTGATGCCGGAGAGGCTGCCGTGAGCGATCTACGAACAGCGCTCGCACGGGCGACTCCGAACATGCCGTCGCATGACATGATCGCCGTGTGACCTCGCACTGGGACGACGTGCGTACTTCGCGGGGAGAGCGCGGTCACATCGCGGGCACATGGCAGAGCCTCACTGGTCGCGACTCGCGCACGATTGGGGTCAAGCGGATCCGCGTCGACCCGGGGATGTGGTCGACTCCGCTCCATCTCGAGGGCGCCGAGGAGGAGATCTTCTACGTCCTCGCGGGGTCGGGAGTCTCGGTTCAGTCGGACGGCGACGACACGCTCGGCTACGACGTGGGCGCGGGCGATTGCCTCGTCCATCTCGCGCTCGAGAACGCCCATACGCTGCGTGCGGGCGATGACGGCATCGACGTGCTTGCGTTCGGTCAGCGGACGTATGCCGGCGGCGTGACCTGGCTGCCGCGGGCGGGAGTCGCCTGGCTCGGGGAGACCTGGGCGCCGGTGGGCGCCGAGGAAGACCACCCGTGGGCACGGGAGGCGGCCGCGGGACCGGCGGAGATCGCCGAGACGTCAACACGACCGTCGACAGTCGTCAACGTCGACGACGTGGAGCCAGTCGAGCGCAATGGCGTCACCGTCGGCCGCCGGGTGCGCAATCTCGGCCGGGCGGCAGGCTCGCTTCGAACCGGTCTCCGGCTGTCGGAAGTGCTTCCGGGCAAGCTGAACGCGCCCCCGCACTGCCATTCCGCCGAGGAGGAGATCTTCATCGTGCTCGAGGGCGACGGCGACCTGCTCTTGTGGGAAGAGAGCGGGATCGTCGAGCATCCGGTCCGCACCGGGTCCGTTGTCG
>JACDCN010000234.1 GCA_013817555.1 Actinomycetota bacterium | reverse complement strand
AGGAACGAAGACCGAGGACGTGCGTCGCATATTCGCCGCGCTCCAGCCCGAGATCACCGCGCTCGTGGCCGAGCACGCGAACGAGGCGGACGAGGACGAGTTTCTCCGCGGGCCGTTCGCGATCGCCTCACAGGAGACGTTGTCCCGCGAGCTGATCGAGCGCTTCGGCGCGAGCTGGGACGCATTCCGGATCGACCTCGCTGTCCATCCTTTCGCCGCAGCGGTCGGTCTTCGCGACATCAGGCTCACGACCCGCTACGAGACGAGCGACCTGAGCTCGCTCTTCACCGCGATGCACGAATGCGGTCACGGACTCTACGAGTGGGGCTCGGCGCCCTCCCTCGAACGCACACCTCTTCAAGGCGGGGAAGCCTCATCCGCGCTGCACGAGTCCCAGAGCCGGCTCTGGGAGAATGTCGTCGGCCGCTCGCTCCCGTTCTGGCGCTGGTTCTACCCTCGCGTGCAGGAGGCGTTTCCGGACATCCTGGCGGACGTCTCGCTCGAGCGCTTCCACCGTGCGGTCAATCGCCCGCACCGGAGCTTCATCCGGGTGGACGCGGACGAGACGAGCTACGGGCTGCACGTCATCCTCCGCTTCGAGCTCGAGCAGGAGCTGCTTTCGGGACGGCTCGCGGTCAAGGACCTCCCAGACGCGTGGAACGCGCGCTTCAGAGAGCTCATCGGCCTCGAGGTGCCGAACGACACGGTGGGCGTTCTCCAGGACACCCACTGGGCCAGTGGTCTCTTCGGGTACTTCCCGACCTACCTGCTCGGCAGCGTTCTCTCGGTGCAGATCTGGGGGAAAGCCCGCGAGGCCCTTCCCGAGGTCGAGCAGCAGATCGAGCGCGGCGAGTTCACGGAGCTGCACACCTGGCTTCGCGAGAACCTGTACTCGCTCGGGAGCAAGTTCTCGCCTCCGGAGACGATCGAGCGGGTGGTCGGAGGACCGATCGACCCACAGCCGTACCTGCGCTACCTCCGCGGCAAGCTGACCGCGCTCGCCGCTTCGTAGACCGGCACGCCGGCGACTATCCTCAGTGCTTGAACGCCAGGGCGAGCCTTCCGACCGCTGGTTCGCGACGGCAGGCGGTCGCCAGGGTCGAGGCCAAGCGCGATCTGCTCGCGCTCAGCTCACGCGGTCTGCGGGTTGTCCGCAGCCAAGTTCAGTAGAGACCACGACGGGCAGTGACAAACCCCCACCTAGTCTCCAACTGTGAAGACGACCTACGCCGTCAAATGGCGCGAGCCCGACGGGCGGACCTATCTGGGACGTCTGGCGCTAGGCGCTCGAACCCTCGGCCTTGAAGGCCGCCAGCGCGACGGGCCAGCCATCGACAGGCAGTTCGGCTACGAGGAGATCTTGAGTCTCCGGATCGGGAGTCGTGGCGCCGACCGCCTCGACGATCAGCCGGCGCTCATCATGGAGCGCGCAGACGGCCGGTATCTCGTCACCAGCGCCGGGATGGGCGCCGGAATCGTCCAGGAGGTCGCAGACCGTCTCGCCGGCTTTCGCGGCGACGGGCGGCGGCGTGCGACCGTGGTCGTGCCCCTCAAGGCAGGCGCACTTGCCCGTGTACGCGAGCTGGTAGCCGAGGGGCCGCCCTTCGATCCGGCCCGAACGGCGCTCACTCAGCACCAGCTCCTGCTGACCGAGCAGGAAGCGATCTTCGTCTTCGAGACCCAGTCCGAGGAGGGCCTCGTGGAGCTTCTCGGCCAACTCGACATCTTGGCCGCCGCGGTTGCCTGGCGCGACTTCGTCGCCGGTCCGCCGCGCCTGGCAATGGTCGCCTACGCCTGGGAACGTCCGGAACCGCGCATGGTTCCGGCTGCCGGGCTCGGGTTCTAGTGGCTTGGTCAAACGCTTCCGAGCCGCAACAGATCTGCGGCTAACCCGCAGCGAGTCTGCGCACGGCCCCTGATGGGCAGTCGTCGCACTCGGCTTACCGTGGAGTCACGAAACACGATCGAAGGAGGCACGAGATGAGACTGAGAAAAACATTTGAGATCGGCGGGATCATCGCCGGAGTGGTGCTGATCGCGTTCGGCGTCGCTGCGATCTATATGGGCGTCGACGGCCGGTCTACCGTCCGTGAAAGCATCAAGCAGGAGCAGATCACCTTCGGGGCTGCCGACGACCCGGCAGTCGCGAAGTACGCGTCCCAGTGGGCCGACGAGCAGGTTACGACCGGTACCCAGGCGCGCGCGTTCGCCCAGGTCATCCACGAGCACGCGCTCGAGGGCTCCGGCGGCCTGACCTACTCGCAGATGGGACGGTTCATCTCGTCTGACGACCCGGAGAACCCGGCCGGCACGAGCGACGAGACTGCGGCTCTCAAGGATGCGCAGGGAAACCCGGTGTCGAACTCGGCCCGCAACACGTGGGTCACGGCAACGGCGCTCTCGACCGCGCTCAACATGTCCTACATGGCTGAGCAGATGGCCCTGTTTGGCATCGTGGTCGGATTCGCGCTCCTCTTGAGCGGCATCGGGTTCATGGTGCTGGCACTCGGTGGCGCGTTGCGCCATCGCGAGGTGGCACCGGCAGTGGCTCCGAGCACCACGCCCCCAAGTCCGGTCGTCGCGACCGTCTAGAGCGGGTCTCGTGCCCCGAACCGAGGGCGGCTCCGGCCGCCCTCGGCGTTTGCCCAGGAGGGGTTGACGATCAGTCGGCTCGGCCAGGGTAGTTGACCACTAGGCGCGGCTTACCTTCAAGGCAACGCACGAACCAAAGGAGACATCCGCAAATGGCCTCACATTCTGCCCACCAGCGCCCCCGACCGGTTGAGACCGAGTCGGCGGTGTTCGCCAAGGTTGCGGCGCTGCTGCTCGGCATCCTGGTTGCCGTTCTCGGCTTCTTTTCGCTTCTGATGTGGGCAGATGCCCGCGAGGCACGCGATTCAGCCGCTCCGCCCGCCGCAGCCACGTCCGACATCGCTGCGGCGCATAACACCGCTCTGCCGCTGAACAGCTTCGCCGGCGTCGTGCCAGAGAACGCGCAGGAGCTGGCAGCGGCGCACAAGCCCTACGACGCCACCCTGCCGCCCATCCCGGCCGGCGACCTCGTCAAGGTGCACATGACGCTCGAGGACTTGACCGTCGAGATCGCGCCGGGGGTCAAGTACAACACCTGGGCCTTCGATGGCCACGGTGCCCCCGGGCCGGTCGTCAACGTGCGGGAGGGCCAAACGGTCGAGATGACGCTAACGAATGGCGGCTCGATTCCTCATTCGATCGACTTCCACGCCGCTCGGATCGCTCCGAACGTCGCGTTCAAAGACGTCGCGCCTGGTGACTCGATCAAGTTCCGCTTCACGGCATCCGACCCCGGCGTCTTCATGTACCACTGCGGCACCAAGCCTGTGCTCGCGCACATCGCCAACGGCATGTACGGCGCGATCATCATCCAGCCGAAGCAGGCCCTGCCGAAGGTCGACAACGAGTATGTCCTGGTCGGCAGCGAGTGGTACCTGAACGGCGACGGGATCGAGGAGCCGGCTTCGCTCGACTTTGCCAAGGCCCGCGCCAGACTGTCCGACTGGGTGACGTTCAACGGCTACGCGAACCAGTACGTCACGCACCCGCTGACCGCAGATCCCGGTGAGACGACGCGCTTCTGGGTCGTCGCCGCCGGGCCGACCAACAATGTGAACTTCCACGTGGTCGGCGGGATGCTCGACCGCGCCTGGGTCAACGGTGGTCTGACGAACCCGCCGCAGACGAATGTGCAGACCGTGATCGTGCCGGCCGGAGGCGGCGGGGTGTTCGACGTCAAGCTCGGTGCCGAGGGCCTCTATCCGTTTGTCAGCCACGCGTTCGCCGACGTCGACCTCGGCCAAGTCGGTCTTCTCAAGATCGGTAATCCGAAGGGGACGGCGTCGCACTAGTCATCTCTGGAACTGTCCGCTACGTCTCAGCCTCTAAGAAGCCATGCTCGAGCGCGTAGCGGACGAGCTCGGCGCGCGTGCTCAGGCGCAGCTTCTGC
>JACDCN010000233.1 GCA_013817555.1 Actinomycetota bacterium | reverse complement strand
GTCGACGTGAGCCCCGTCCTCGAGATACGCATGGCGACGTTCGTGCGAGCGCCGCGCGAGCGCGCGACGCTCACTCTTTGGGCTCCGGGTCAACCGCTATGGTCGAGGACGCCGTGTCCGAAGACGTCGTAGCCGGCCGGGCCACAAGGTCACAGTACGAGGACTTCATGCGCCACGTCTTCACCACGGGCGCGTCGAAGCAAGATCGGACCGGGACGGGAACCGTGAGCGTGTTCGGCTACCAGATGCGCTTCGACCTCGCAGAGGGCTTTCCCCTGGTGACCACCAAGAAAGTGCACTTCCCGGCGGTCGCCAATGAGCTCCTCTGGTTCCTTCGTGGCGACGGCAACGTCCGCTGGCTCCAGGAGCAGGGCGTGACGATCTGGGACGAGTGGGCCGACGAGAGCGGGGATCTCGGCCCCGTGTACGGGGTGCAATGGTGTAGCTGGCCGACGCCGGACGGAGGCCATGTCGACCAGATCGCCCAGGTCGTGCGCCTCCTGCGGGAGGAGCCGGATTCCCGCCGGATCGTCGTAAGCGCATGGAACGTCGCCGATCTTTCGAAGATGGCGCTGCAGCCGTGTCACGTGCTCTTCCAGTTCCACGTCTCCACGAGCGAGACCGCTGATCGCGGCCGGTTGAGCTGTCAGATCTACCAGCGCAGCGCCGACGTGTTCCTCGGCGTCCCGTTCAACATCGCGAGCTACGCGCTCCTTACGCACATGCTGGCGCAGCAGTGCGACCTCGATCTCGGCGATCTGGTCTGGACCGGAGGCGACTGCCACATCTACGATAACCATCGAGAGCAGGTCGAGACTCAGCTCGAGCGCGATCCGTACCCGTACTCATCGCTGCACCTGCGCCGCCGCCCGGGCTCGATCTTCGAATACTCCTTCGAGGACTTCGAGGTGGTCGGCTACCAGCATCACCCGGCGATACGAGCTCCCGTCGCAGTGTGAGGGTCTCGCTCGTGGCCGCGGTCACACGAGGCGGTGTGATCGGACTCGAGGGAGGGCTCCCCTGGCGAATCCCGGAGGACATGCGCCACTTTCGCGAGCTCACGATCGGGCATCCCGTGATCATGGGGAGGCGAACATGGGATTCGCTTCCGGAGCGCTTCCGCCCGCTCCCAGATCGGCGAAACGTCGTAGTGACCCGAAACGCAGCCTGGCGGGGGGACGGAGCCGAGCGGGCAAGCTCACTCGAGGATGCGCTTCGGCTGCTCGACGGCGCTCCGCGGGTGTTCGTGATCGGCGGGGCCGAGCTCTATGCCGTCACGCTCTCGCTGGCCGACGAGCTGTTGTTGACGGAGATCGATGCAGATGTGGAAGGGGACACGTTGTTCCCGCCCTGGGAGCGAAGGGCATTCGAGGAGACATCGCGCGAGCAGCACGTGTCCGAGGCCGGCATCCCGTTTTCGTTCGCCACATATCGCCGGCGCCCGAGCTGATCAGGCGGCGAGCTCTTTATGCGGCGTCAAGCGCGGCCGCGCCGCGAGCCGTCAGGGCGACTTGTGACGTTGTCCCATCGCGAACGACTTCGATCAGCTGCTCACCGAGTGCGTCCTCCCACACCGAGTGCTGCGGCAGCTCGTCCGCCAGACCTGGATCGCCTCCGAATAGGTGCGCGGCTGCTGCGAGACCCAGGAGAGGAGCTCTCGGGTCTCTGCCCGCATCACGCGCGGCGGATCGCTAAGACGCGGGCCTTCCACGAGCCGCTCGGCGCTTCGACGTCCACCGCGTCCCCCACTTTCGCACCGAGGAGAGCGCTGCCGAGCGGGGAGTCGGGAGAGACTCCACCCACCGCCGAGATCTCGACCTCCATCTTCTCGCCTCCCTCGTCGGCGAGCTCCACGAACGACCCGACGCCGACACTCTCGTTCGTCTCGTGCTCGACGGTGACCGCGCGATGCAGGCGGTCTTTCAAGATGTGGATGCGCCGCTCGAGGAGCCCTTGCTCGTTCTTCGCCGCGTGGTACTCGAAGTTCTCGGAGATGTCTCCGAACTCGCGGGCGCGCTTGATCGCCTCGATGATCTCCCGGCGACGGGGACCTTCGAGCTCGGCCAGCTCGGTCTCGAGCGCGGACCGCTGATCCAGAGTCAGGTGCTCGGCTCTCTGCTCGTTCACGTCCCCAGGCTAACGATCCGGGCGGCTCACCCTCGCGCTGCACGAACGTCGGCTGCGGATTACGCTCTCTTACAAGCGACCTGCGACGCAAAGGAGGGTATGTGGCGACCGACCTGGAGCGCTTCGTCGATGCCGACGGACGTGCAGACGCCGTCAAGGAGGTTCGGCGGCGGATCGACGCCGAGGGGATCGAGTACGTCTACTACCAATTCCCCTCCGTCACCGGCCGGATCATGGGCAAGGGCGTCCCGGCGCAGCACTGGGAGACGATCGCGCAGAAGGGGTTTCAACTCGTGTACGGCGCCACGGCCAACCTCTTCACCGACCGCCACGGAAACTACATCGGGTACGGACCCGAGGCCGCCGAGCTCGTCGGCATCCCCGAGCCCGAGACGTTCAAGGCTCTGCCCTGGGACCCGCGCGTCGCGCGTGTTTGGTGCATCTGCTTCCGCAACCGCGAGGAGCGAGAGAACGGCGGCGCCTTCCTCTCCTCGGACTGCCGAGGAAACCTGAAGCGCATGCAGGCCGAGTTCGAGGAAGAAACGGGCCTCCACCTCCGAGCCGGCACCGAGCCGGAGATGATGTGGCTCAAGCTCCAGGAGGACGGCTCGCCCTCGGTGGAGGGCATGACCAAGCCCTACTGCTACCACATCGACCAGTTCTCCGAGCTCCAGCCGATCATCCACAAGGTGGTGGAGTACGGGCAAGCGCTCGGGCTAGAGATGATCCAGGGCGACCACGAGGACGCGCCCGGGCAGATCGAGCTCAACTTCGGCTTCGACCGCGCCGAGCGGACCGCCGACAACCTCTCCACGTTCCGGCAGATCTGCAAGGCGGTCGGCCGCGAGCTCGGCGCTTTCCCGTGCTTCATGCCGAAGCCGTTCATGGGCGTGTCGGCCAACGGCTGCCACCACAACATCTCTCTCTGGGAGGGCGACGAGAACGCGTTCATGCCGGACACCGACGACCAGCAGCGGCCGAGCCAGCTTGGCCTGTACGCGATCGGCGGGATCCTGGAGCACCTCTCCGCGCTGACCGCCGTCACCGCGTCGACTGTGAACTCCTATCGCCGCCTCTGGGACACCGGATTCTGGGCGCCCGTCTTCGCCGACTGGGGCTTCCAGAACCGGACGACCGCACTCCGCGTCTCGGCGCCGGGGCGATTCGAGTACCGGTCGGTCGACTCGGCGGTGAACCCCTACCTCTCGATGGCGGCGCTGATCGCGGCGATGCGGGACGGGATCGACCGCAAGCTCGACCCGGGCGAGCCCGAGGAGCGGAACATCTACGAGGCGATGTCGGCCGGCAAGCAGGTCGAGCGGATCCCGATGACGTTCGGCGACGCCCTCGACGCGCTCGAGGCCGACGAGGTGATCCGCGGAGCGCTGCCGGGCGACCTCTATCGTGTCTTCATGCACTACAAGCGCGACGAGTGGGAGCGGTATTGCGCCACCGTCAGCGACTGGGACGTCAAGGAGTATCTCGATGTACTGCCGTAGGACGGGCGAGGCAAGCCTCGCCCCTACGCACGTGCAAGGGGCACTCATTCGTTCCCGCCGGACGGGCGGGCGAGGGGCACTCACTCGTAGGGGCGAGGCTTGCCTCGCCCTCGTGAGCCGCTGAGATGTGTGGCATTGCCGGGATCATCTACCGGGACGGCGAGCCGCACCCGATCGGCGACGAGATGACGCGGATGCTCCAGTCGATGAAGCACCGCGGGCCGGACTCGACCGGCTACGCGCTCTACGGGGCGGCGCCCGAGAACGGCTCGCTCGTGATGCGCTACAAGCTCGCCGACGCGAACACGCCACGTGACTTCGAGTTCGAGGAGCGGCTCCGGCGTCACCGGCGCGAGGTCGAGACACGGCTGGCGCGGCT
>JACDCN010000232.1 GCA_013817555.1 Actinomycetota bacterium | reverse complement strand
GCTCGGGCGCTTTCTGAACCGAGAGCTCGCGTCGGTGCCGGACATCGACCTCGACTTCCCGCGCGACATACGCGAGAAGCTGATCGTGGCGGTCACCGAGCGCTACGGGAAGGAGCACGCCGCGCTCGTGGCGAGCTTTGCCACGTACCGCTCGCGCGGCGCGATCCGCGACGTCGGCAAGGCGCTCGGGCTCCCGTACGCCGAGCTCGAGCGGCTGGCGCGCCTCTCCGACGGCTGGGACGCGCGGCGGGTGGGAGAGGAGCTCGAGCGGCTGCCTGACGGCGAGCGCAAGCTCGGCTCCAAGCGCTGGCGCGCCTTCGCGTGGCTGACGGAGGAGATCGCGGGGCTCCCGCGGCACGTCTCTCAGCACCCGGGCGGGATGATCGTCTCGACGCGCCCGCTGATCGAGCTCGTTCCCGTGCAGCCCGCGGCTATGGCCGGCCGCCAGCTCTGCCAGTGGGACAAAGACTCCTGCGCCGACGCCGGCTTTCTCAAGATCGACCTGCTCGGCCTGGGGATGCTCTCCGCGGTCGAGGACTGCGTCGAGCAGATCGCACGTGCCCACGGGGAGGTGATCGACCTCTCACGGATTCCCTTCGACGACAAGGAGGTCTTCGCGGACATCCAGCGAGCCGACACGGTGGGCGCATTCCAGATCGAGAGCCGCGCGCAGATGCAGAGCCTCCTGCGCACGAAGCCGGAGAACCTCGACGACCTCACCGTTCAGGTCGCGCTTGTCCGGCCGGGGCCGATCCAGGGGAAGGCGGTGCACCCGTACATCGACGCTCGTGAGCGGCTACGCGGGGATCCCTCGTACGTCTGGCCCGTCGACCACGAGCTCTTGCGCGGGCCTCTGCGCTCGACGTTCGGGGTCGTCGTCTTCCAGGACCAGGTGCTCGAAGTCGCGATCGCCCTTGCCGGCTTTACGGTGGGGGAGGCCGAGGGGCTACGCCGGGCGATGAGCCGCAAGCGGAGTCACGACGCGCTCGAGGCCTACCGTGGGCGGTTCGTCGCCGGCGCGGCGACGAAGGGAGTCGACGCCGATACCGCGGACGGCGTCTTTGACAAGCTCGTCGGCTTTTCAGGCTTCGGCTTCCCGAAAGCGCACGCGGCTGCGTTCGGCTTGCTCGCCTACCAGTCGCAGTGGCTGCGCCGGCACTTCGCTGCGGAATTCCTGTGCGCACTCCTGAACGCTCAGCCCATGGGCTTCTATCCGCCCGCGACCCTCGTCCGTGATGCGCAGCGGCGCGGAGTGGAGATCCTTCCGCCCAACGTCAACCTGAGCGCCGCCCGCTGTTCGATCGTGCCTTGTGACACTGTGTCACAAGGCACGAGCTGGGCGGTTCGGGTGGGGATCGCCTACCTCGCCTCGGTGGGGAACGATGACGCGGAAGCCCTCGTCAGCGAACGCGAGGCGAACGGGCCGTTCCGCGACATCGGCGACCTTGCCCGCCGGGCCGCGCTTTCCCGTGATGGGCTCGAGGCGCTCGTCAAAGGTGGTGCATGCGACGGCTTCGGTCGGCGACGCCGCGATCTCCTGTGGGAGCTCGGGCTCGTCCTCAGACCGCAATCGGTGCCGGGAACAAAGGGGGAGACGAAACAGCTCCCGCTCTCGCTCGACCCGACAATCGAGACGCCTGTGCTCCGAGACCTGACGCGCTGGGAGCGCATGCTCGCCGACTACCGGCATACCGGGCTTTCGGTCGGGACGCATCCGCTCACGCTTCTCCGTCCACATCTCCCGGCGGGGACGCTCTCCAGCGCGGATCTGCTCGAGCAGCCGCACGGCCGAAGCGTGGCTGTGGCGGGGATGGCGATCGCGCGCCAACGGCCCTCGACCGCGAACGGGATCGTCTTCATGCTGCTCGAGGACGAGCACGGACAGATGAACCTGATCGTCCAGCCTCACGTGTACGAGCGCCACCGTGCGACAGTGCGCGCTGAACCGCTCGTCCTCGCCTATGGCCGCTTCGAGAAGGTGAAGGAGAACCGGAACGTGCTCGTCTCGAGGATCGAGTCGCTCGGACCGCTCGCCCGCACCGTTGCGGAGAGCGACGCCGTCTGGGAATCGCTTCCGCGCGCGCACCACTTCGGACATCGGTAGACGCCCGATGTGAAACAGGACGCAGCGGACGCGAAGCGGACACCTTCAGGACTTCTTTCAGACTGATTGCTACGGCAATCAGTTTCAGCCCTGATCAGGAGGCGCCGTATCGAACCGCCAACGGAGTTGGCCGTCGCGCTCACCCAAGCAGACGAAGCCAATGCGTTCGAGTGTGCGGATCGACGGCACATTCTCGTTGTCGCAACCGGCGACGACCGAGCCCACTCCTGGCTGCCGAAGCGCCCAATCGACGAGAGCCCGGGCAGCTTCGGTTGCGTACCCGCGACCACGCCGGTCGGGGATGACGCTGAAGCCGATCTCGACCGTGCCCTCGTCTCCCGGCGGTCCGATAAAGCCGATATCGCCGATCACCGTCCTCGACTCCCGCTCGACAATCACCCACACGCCGAAGCGTTCTTCGCCATGAGCGGCTGCGGCCTGCGAAGGCAGTACGTCAAGAAGCTCAGCCTGAGGCCACTCAGGAGGTACGGACACGCCAAGCAGATGGGCCGCAGTCTCACGATCGTCGGGTAGTGCAGCTGCGGCCGCTGACGGTAGTGGGCGCAGCTCAAGACGTGTCGTCTGGATGGTGCTGTCACTCACTAACGACGTAGCTCAGCACAGATGCTCGTGATTCTGCAACGAGTTGTCGGTTGTTCTGTCGACCGGATCCGCTCAATCGGATTCCGGGCTTGCGCGTAATTAGAGTCAGGCGCCCTTGCCTCTCGTCGTCCGTACCTGGAACGTCTTCCACGGGAATGCGCTGCCGCCGCGCCGCCGCGGGTTCCTGCGGGAGATGATCGAGCTCATCTGTGACGATTCGCCCGACGTCGTCTGTCTTCAAGAGGTTCCGGTGTGGGGGATCGCCCGCCTCGAGGAGTGGAGTTCGATGCAGGCTCTCGCGGTCGTTGCCCGTTCTCCACGCGTTCCAGGCCGCGCAGGAGTGCGTGTCACCCGGTGGAACCAGGGCTTCTTCCGGTCCGCTTTCGTCGGACAGGCGAACGCCGTTCTCGTCGCTCGCTCCCTGACAGCGGAAGACCGCGGCCACTTGCAGATCAGCGACTCCGGACGCGAGCGTCGCGTCGTGCAGGCCGTCGGAGTCGGAGGGAGTTACGTGATCGCGAACCTGCACGCGAACCGCGGTCGCGAGGTCGCGGAGTCGGAGCTCAAACGAGCTCGCGCGTTCGCGGAGGCCGCGTCTCGCGTGGACGAGATCGTCGTTCTGGCGGGAGATTTCAACCTGCGCGACTTCCAGCTCGACGGCTACTCGGCGTCGGCAGCGGGCATCGACCACATCCTCCTGCAGGGCGCTTCGGTATCCGCTCCGCTCGTGTGGCCGACCGAACGTCGTGAGCGCGATGGGGCCGTTCTTTCGGATCACGCACCGGTTGAGGTGACGATTTGGTGACGTTTCCATTAGTGTCGAGGGCAATTCGCCGTGGCTGGAGTGACCTTCGAGGGAGTGGGCAAGGTCTATCCCGATGGAACCCGGGCCGTGCTCGGCATGGATCTGGAGATTCCCGACGGAGAGTTCATGGTGCTCGTGGGCCCTTCGGGCTGTGGAAAAACGACAGCGCTCCGCATGGTCGCCGGGCTCGAGGAGATCAGTGAGGGCACGCTGAAAATCGGAGACCGCGTCGTGAATCGCGTGCCCGCACGCGATCGGGACATCGCGATGGTCTTCCAGAGCTACGCGCTCTATCCCCATCTCACGGTCTACGACAACATCGCCTTCGGGTTGCGGCTGCGGAAGACTCCGAAGGAGGAGATCGACAAGCGCGTTCGCGAAGCCGCTCATGTCCTAGGGCTCGAGGCATTCCTGGACAAGAAACCGCGTGCTCTCTCCGGCGGTCAGCGCCAACGAGTGGCCATGGGCCGGGCAATCGTGCGCGAGCCGCAGGCGTACCTGATGGA
>JACDCN010000231.1 GCA_013817555.1 Actinomycetota bacterium | reverse complement strand
AGCAGATGTTCGTCAAGGCCAAGAAGATCCTCGCCTCGGAGCTCATGTACGCAAAGGCCATGAGCGAGGACGAAGCAGCAGAGTGGCTCGACGACGTCCTCTCGCGCGCCGGCCAGCCGAACCCGAAGTCCCGAGCGAAAGCCAAGGCGGCCGCCGCGAGTGCGTAGTGAGTCCGGGGGTTCCGGCGAAGCCGGGGCCACCTGGGCGTTGCTCGTAGCCGCGGGCGCCGGTGAGCGTCTCGAGATCGACCGGCCGAAGGCCTTCGCCTCTCTGGGCGGGCGGCCGCTTCTCGCGGAGAGCCTCTATCGCCTCGACCGGTCGCCTTGGGTGGACGCGATCGTGGTCGCTGCACCCGTGGGCTGGGAAGAGCCGGCGATTCTCCTCACGGAGGAGCTTGCGGCGACGAAGGTCGTCTCCTGCGTGACCGGGGGCGCGGCGCGTGCCGACTCGGTCCGTGCCGCCTTCGAAGACGTCCTGGACGACGCACTGGTGGTGCTCGTGCATGACGCCGCGCGGCCGCTGGTCGACGACGCCGTGATCGAGCGCGTTCTAGCTCCTCTCGCCGAGGGATACGACGGAGTCGTCCCCGCCCTCCCGATCCCGGACACCGTAAAGCGCGTGGACAGGGGGGTCGTCTTGGAGACGGTCTCACGCGAGGATCTCGTCGGCGCGCAGACTCCTCAGGCGTTTCTCGCGCCCGCTCTGCGCCGTGCGTTCGGGCGCGATCTCTCCGAGGCGACCGACTGCGCGTCGCTCATCGAGCGAGCCGGCGGCCGTGTGGCGGTGGTCGAGGGCGACCCGAGGCTGCTGAAAGTGACCACCCCCGCCGATCTAGCGCTCGTCGAAGCGCTGCTCGCGTCCTCGTAAGACAGGTGGCCTCTGGACACATTGGCGCACAGTTGTCGCCCTAACGGTGCCAGGCACTGTAAAGACCGCCGGTGGCGCTGAAGGCCGTCTTCTTCGACGTCGGCGAGACGCTTGTCGACGAGGAACGCTGGTGGAGGGTGCTGGCCGAGCGCTCCGCTCTTCAACCGCACGTCGTTTGGGCGGCGCTGGGGGTGACCATCGAGCGCGGCGAGGAGCACGACGAGCTCTGGAGCCATCTCGGCATCGACCGGCCGACGGGTTGGTGGGACGATCTCGCCTACGAGCTCGAGGACCTCTATGCCGATGCGATCCCCTGTCTCGAGGCCGTCCGCTCCCGCGGCTTGCGGGTCGGAGTCATCGGGAATCAGACGAAGGCGCTCGAGCGCTGGGCGCGCGAGTCGGCGCTGCCGGCCGATGTGATCTCGTCCTCCGCGAGCCTCGGTGTCCGGAAGCCTGATCCGCGCTTCTTCGAGCGGGTGGTGGAGCTCGCGGAATGTGCTCCGGAGGAGATCGCGTACGTTGGTGACCGCGTCGACAACGACGTCTTGCCCGCGCTCGCGGCAGGACTCGTCGCGGTGCACCTGAGACGCGGCCCATGGGGGCGGCTCCAGAAGTCGCCTGTCTCCGCGCTCTCGATCGACTCGCTCGACGAGCTACCTGACGCGCTAGCCTCGCTCCGGTGAACGAGCTCCGGATCGGGATCGGCGTGGATGCTCACGCCTTCGCAGACGGAGTGCCGCTCGTGCTCGGCGGTGTCGCAATCGAGCATCCGCGCGGCCTCGTTGGGCACTCCGACGGCGACGTCGTCTCGCATGCCCTGATCGACGCCCTGCTCGGCGCGGCCGACCTTGGCGACATCGGTGCGTTCTTCCCGTCGGACGACGAGGCGTATCGCGGAGCATCGTCGCTCGATCTTCTCTGGAAGTCGTATCGCGAGGTGCGCGACGCGGGCTGGAAGCTCGTCAACGCGGACTGCGTCGTGATCGGTGAAGAGCCGCGCATCGCGACGCTTCGTGAGGAGATGGGCGAGAGGCTCGCCGGGGCGATCGGCGTCGAACCGGGTCGCGTGAGTGTGCGCGCGACTACGACCGACGGGCTCGGATTTACGGGGCGCGGCGAGGGTCTCGCTGCCCACGCGGTCGCACTTCTCGAGCGATGAAGCTCGTCCGCTACGTCGACCGGCCCGACCTATTGGAGCGCCGCCATGAGGCTGTCGCACAAACCCCGGTTCAGCGGGGTTTGTCGTCCGAGGGGGTCAGGAGCATGACGTCGTCCTCGATCACGGGAGGTCGACGGTGTCCCAGAACTTCATCGACTGCGACCGCGGGCAGGAGTTGTTGTTGCCGCCCAGCCTGCGCGACTGGCTGCCCAACGATCACCTCGCCTGGTTCGTGTTGGATGCCGTCGACGAGATCGATCTGAGCGCCTTCTACGCCGCCTATCGCGAGGATGGCTGGGGTCGGGCTGCGTTCGAGCCGCAGATGATGGTGGCCCTGCTGCTCTACGCCTACGCGGTCGGGGAGCGCTCGAGCCGCGGGATCGAGCGGCGCTGCCGCGAAGACGTCGCCTTCCGGGTCATCACGGCCAACCACATCCCCGACCACGCGACGATCGCCCGCTTCCGCGCCCGTCACGAGCAGGCGCTCGCCGGCACCTTCACGCAAGTGCTGGCGCTGTGCGCGAAAGCGGGGCTGGTGTCGGTGGGGCTTGTAGCGCTCGACGGCAGCTTGCTCTCGGGCAACGCCTCCCCTCAGGCAACTCGCAGCTACGCCTCGATCCGCGAGGAGGTCGAGCGAATGCTCGCCGAGGCCGCCGAAGCGGACGCGGGCGAGGACGAGCGGCTCGGCGACGCGCGCGGGGATGAGCTGCCGGTCGAGCTCGCCGACGCGCGCTCGCGCCGAGAGCGGTTGCGCCGCTGCAAGGAGCAGCTGGAGCGGGCGCAGGTCGAAGAAGAGAGTGCCTATAAAGAGAATCTCGCCTGGCGCGCCGCCTGGGAGGCCGAGCACGGGCGCCGGCTGGCAGGTCGGAAGCCGACCCCGCCCGATCCTGCTGCGCTCGCCGAGCGGAAGATCAACACGACCGACCCGGACACGCGGTTGATGAAGCGGGCGGGCGGGAAGTCCGTGCAGGGCTACAACGCGCAGGTCGTCGCCAGTCCCGAGCAGGTGATCCTCGCCGCACAGGTGACGCAGTCGCACAACGATGCAGACCAGCTGGAACCGATGGTCGCCAACGCCGCCGAGTCGCTGCACGAGGCGGGCATCGAGGAGCCGATCGGGATCGTGCTCGCCGACGGCGGCTACTGGAACTCGCCCGCGATCAGCGCGGTGCGCCGACAGGGAATCGACGTACTGATCCCCACGCGGGACCGCCGACGCACTGCGCCACGCAAGCTCTCACCCCGCCAAGGCGAGGAAGCAGCGCGGATCGAGGCCGTGCTCTCGAAACCCGAAGGGCAGGCGCTCTACCGCCGGCGCCAGCAAATCGTCGAGCCGGTCTTCGCGCACACGAAAGTCATCCGGCGCACCGACCGCCTCCTCCGCCGAGGCCTGGCCGCCTGCCAGGCCGAGTGGCAGCTGATCGCCGCGACTCACAACCTGCTCAAACTCTGGCGCGCCCACCTCGTCCAGACGGGGACGGCGATCCCGGAACCACTGGCCGGCTGACCAGGTCGGCGCGGACCGCGTCGCTCTCATCCGAATGCCAGCCCCCGACGGGATCCTCCGCCGCGCAGACAATAGAAAAGCCCCGCTCCGAGGCTTTGTGCAACAGCCTCAAATCACGGCTTTTTCTGTCGGCGTGAACTCTCAGGTCACGACTCTGCGAACGCTTCCATGTCCTCAAGCCGCAAGCGAACACGTTCGACGGCGGGCTTGATCCCCTTGCGCTCGTACAACGCGAGGGCGTCGCGGAGAGCGGCAGCCTCCTCTACCGGTCGGTCCGCGGCCCGGGAGACCTCGGCGAGCGAGACGAGCACCTGCGCGCGACCCTCAGGCCAGTCCACCGCGGACGACCGGGCCAGTGCCTCGTGCGCGAACGCGAGTGCGCCGTCGAGGTCACGACGCGCGGCTAGGACGCGGGCGCGGGCGCTGGTGGCGAAAATGCCGGAGCATCCCTCGAGAGCGGCGTCGGCCTCGTTGAAGCGGCCCTGCGC
>JACDCN010000230.1 GCA_013817555.1 Actinomycetota bacterium | reverse complement strand
CGGCTACGCCGTATCCCTCCCGATGCGAAGGACAGGCGACGACCGCCGCGCGCTCGTAGAAGGGGCCGAGCATGCTCGGCGGCACGAATCCGACAGCGTCGGGAACGAGACTCCGAAGCGCCCCGTCGCCCACGATGACGCGCGGAAGCCCCTCCGTCGCCTCGAGCAGATCGCGGATTCCTTTTTCTTCCGACAGCCGGCCGACGTAGAGAACGTGGGACGGCTCCGAAGGAGTCGCGACTTCATCCGGGAGATGAACGCCACTCGGCACGACGCGAACATCTCGCGCTCCGAGCCGACCGGCCGCCTCGGCCAGCGCCGTCGAAGGACAGAGCACGAGCCGCGCGCGACGCAGCAACCAGCGGAAAGCCCATGGAACACGCCGCGCCAGCTCCACGTCGGTGCCCCAGAGCTGGACGACGAACGGCTTCCCGGTCGCGAGCGCAGGCAGCGCGGACGGTAGCCAGTGCGCGTGGACGAGCTCCGCTCCACGCGACGCACGGCGCGCAGCTCGCGCATAGGAGAGAAGAAAAAGCGGAAGCGCGAGCGCGAGCCACGGCTTCCGTCTGAGGTTTCCGACAACCCCGTCCCCGTAGGCGATGCCGAAATGCCGGAACGAAGCCGGCGAGACGACGTTTATCTCGAGGCCGACTTCGCGCAGGTGCGAGACGGCATCTCGCACGAACACTCCGGCAACGTCGTCCGCGTGGCGCGGATACGACGTCGTCAGAACCGTGACTTTCAAGACCCCCGCGCCGCCCGCCCGAGAACCACCGGCAGCGCGACCGCAAGCGCCGCGAACACGTAGAAGTAGTAGAAGGTCATCGTCAGGTAGAAGAGGTTTGCAACGAGCGTCGCGACGAGCGCGGCGGTCATTCCCCAGGCCAAAGGACGGGCGCGGGCGGCGAGTGGATCGCCGACGGCAGCCAGTGCGCGGCCGAGCCCGCGCGCCGTCCCGAGCCGCCGGAAGATCCAGATGACGAAGACGGCGAAGAGCGCGGCGCCCACGATCCCCGTCTCGACCAGAGTCGCAACGTAGAACGAGTGCGGCCCGAACTCGGGCCGGCCGGTGACGAACTCGTAGTAGACCGCGAAGTTGTTCAGCCCGAGCCCCAGGAGCGGGTCCGTCGCGAGCACGTCGGGAACGAACCCGTAGACCTCGAAGTGCGGAGATGCGGCGGCCGAGGTCGTATTCGTGCGGGCGCGGAGCACGGTGAGGAAGAAGTCGAGGCGCGCAACGATCACCCCTGCCACCAGCGCGAAGACCGCTGCGAGCGGGACGAGGAACGCCGGCCGCCGAAAGTGTCGCCGGTACGGAAGCGCGAGCACGAGCGCGCCGCACCCAAGGCCGAGGAGTCCGCTCCGAGACAGGGTTGCGAGCTCGACGACGAGCAGAAAGCCGAGCAACATGGCAAGCGGCGTGCGCAGACGATGGCCGCGCTCGAGCCTGAGGTAGAGGGGAGTGAGGACGAGCAGCGGGATCACGAGCTCGATGCCGAGGTGGTTCGGGTCGCCGGTCAGCGCGTTCGGGCGGAAGACCTCCTGAGTGCCGCCGACCGCCCCGAAGACGTTGATGCCGGTCTGGCGCGAGGTGATCGGCTCGATCAGCGCCGCGTCGAGGTTCGCTCCGACGACCTCGGCGAGTCCGAGCTGGATCACGCCGTAGAGCGCGTTCAATGCGATGCCTCCGCAGAAAGCGGCGAGGGCGAGCCAGTAGAAGCGCAACGAGCGCCTGGCCAGGAGCGCGACACCCGTAACCAGGAACCCGAAGTGGAGAACAAATTTGACCATGCCCTTCGCCCACTGCGCGAGGGACTGGGCGGTGTCGAGCGAGTAGAAGCCCGCGAGGTACACGAGCGCAAACGCCAGCAGGAACCCCAACGCCACGAGCGCGGTGCGCGTAAGCCGCGTGTCGCCACGCTCCAGCCGGTCCCAGCAGAAGACCACGAGGAAGACGGACGTCAGGACGTCGGAGAGCGTGAGCGAGCCGGCGAGCTCCCACTGCAACTTGTGGAAGGTGACCGTGAGCACAGTCGCGAGGAAGAGCCCGTCGAGGACGGGCTGCGCGAGGACGCGCTCATGCGCCTTCGTCCGTAGCGGAAGGGCGTGTGTCGTCACGAGACGATCTCCCGAATCAGGTCGGCCGTCTCCTCGACGCGAGCCTGGCGAGACAGTCGCTCCCGGTCATCCTCGGAAAGCTCGGTCGCGGGCACGCCGCCGTCGAGGAACCGCGTGTGCATTTCCTTCAGTGCCGCACTGATTCCAGCGACGTCGTCCGGAGCGACGACCACACCGGCGCCCGTCTCTCTGATGAGCGCGGCGGCCGCGCCGTCCGGCGGGACTACGGCGAGAATCGGCCTGCCCGCCGCGAGGTACTCGAACACTTTCCCAGACAACACTCCTTTGCCCCTGCCACCCGCGTCCGGCACGAGCAGCAGCAACGCCTCCGAATCACGCTGGAGGCGGAGCGACTCGGCGCGCGGCGCGTACGGGATCAGCTCGAGACGGTCGCCCAGGGCAAGGGACTCGGCCCAGTCTCGATCGGAGCTCCGGAAGTCGCCAACGAAGCGCGCGGTTGCGTCGAGGCCCGAGTCCTTCAGAGCCTGAAGAAACGGGCGCGGGTCGCGCTTCCCGAAGAAGCTCCCCGCATGCGTGATCCGGAAGCGCGGCGCGGGCCGGTACTCGAGCCCGGCGAAGTCGTCGAAGTCGCACCCGTTGGCGATGGTGCGGACGATCCCACGTGGATCGAGCCCCCGCACCTCCTCGGCGATCGCTTCCGAGACACATGAGATCCCATCTGCGCGTCGTGCGACGAGGCGTGCGAGCTGCTCGTTCGCGGCCTGACGCGCGCGCGTGGCAGTGGTATCGGCACGCCGATGCTGGTTCGCGACGAGCGGATCGCGAAGATCTGCGAGCCAACGGACACCGGTCGTCTGCTTGACTGCTGCGCCCACGAGGTGGATTGAGCCGGGCGGAGACGTGGTCAGAACGGCGTCGATCTTCTCGCGGCGCACGATCCGTATGGCCGCAGGGATCGCGGTGAGATTCCAAGTCACGCTCGCGTCGGGCAGGAGCAGACGACGAGCGGTGACCTGGGCCTGGACGAGCGCGCGGCCGAGCCCCTCCGCGGCGGCAAGCTCCTCGGTCGGCTTCCGCGCCCTCGGCCCCACGTAGCGCACACGGTGTATCCACGCCTGCGTCGGAACGCGAAGGTCGGGATCGCGGTGCACCCACTTCGGGTCGTCCGGCGCAAGCACGTGGGTCTCGATCCCGAGCGCGGGCAGGTATTGCGCGAGCTTCAGCGGCCGCTGCACGCCGCCGCCTCCCGCGGGCGGGAAGTAGAGCGTGACCACCAGGACCTTCATCGGCGAGAAGCGTAGAGGTCAGCCGACGGAGGCAAATGCCTCTCGGGCAGCGGCGACCGTCGCATCGATCTCGTTATCGCCGTGTGCGGTCGAGAGGAACCACGCCTCGAACTGCGAAGGCGCGAGGTAGACACCGCGCTCCAGCATCGCGCGGTGGAACGCGGCGAAGCGCTCGGTGTCGGCCAGCTTCGCGTCCTCCCAGCTTCGGATCGGCGATTCGGCGAAGAAGAGCCCGAACATCGTCCCCACGTGTGAGAGCTGCGCGGCGATCTTGGCCTCGGCTGCCGCGTCGCCGAGCCCCGCACGCAGCCGCTCTTCCGCACGGACGACCTTCTCCCACACCCCAGGCTCACCGAGCTCACGCAACGTTTCGATCCCGGCAGTCATCGCGAGCGGGTTTCCTGACAGCGTTCCCGCCTGGTAGACCGGACCCGCAGGCGCGACCAGCTCCATGATCTCGCGGCGGCCGCCATAGGCGCCGACCGGGAGCCCGCCGCCGATCACCTTGCCGAGCGTCGTCAGGTCCGGGGTGATCCCGTACAGCGCCTGCGCCCCGCCGGAATGCACGCGGAACCCGGTCATCACCTCGTCGAAGACGAGGAGCACGCCGTTCGCTTGCGTCAGCGCGCGCAGGCCCTGGAGGAACCCCTCGGCCGGCACGACGAGCCCCATGT
>JACDCN010000030.1 GCA_013817555.1 Actinomycetota bacterium | reverse complement strand
AGCTTGCGCGCGTTCAACTCCCGCTCGAGGTCGTCGAGCGTGCCGAGCGAGGCCTGGAGATCGTCGCCCACGAGAGCTCGCTTGACGCGATCGACGGGACCTGCGAGCCCGGGATCTTCCTCGACAGCTCTCTCGAAGCGGCGCTCAGCATCGTGTGGCACCGGGCGATGCATCCCGGGGATGGACACGAAGCCGCCGAGCGGGATCGTCCCGATGCCGTACTCGATTCCCCGTCTCTTCATCTTCACGAGCGCAGGCGGGAAACCGACGTAGAACTTCCGCGGGCGCAACCCGACCGCAAGCGACGCGAAGAAGTGCCCGGCCTCGTGGATGAGGATCAGGAGACCGAGGCCGACGATGGAGATCGCAATGCTCACGCTGGGGCCAACCTTCTCTCAGCGAGGCGCCGCGCAGCGGCGTCCGCCTCCACGAGCTCGGGCAGATCGCTCACAGCGCCTCCATCGGCATCAGCGAGCGCGTCCTCCACGAGCGGCGAGATCTCGAGAAAGGCGATCCGTTGATCCAGGAACGCAGCGACGGCGACCTCGTTCGCGGCATTGAACGCGCACGGGTAGGTCCCGCCACGCTCGCCGGCCTCGCGGGCGAGCGCCAGGAGCGGAAAGCGCTCGGGGTCGGGCGGCTCGAACTCGAGCAAAAGAGGAGCCGTGAGATCGAGAGTGGGCACCGGTGTCGCACGACGCTCGGGATACGTCAGCGCATAGGAGATCGGCACCCGCATGTCCGGGTAACCGACATGCGCGAGCGCCGCGCCGTCCCGGAAGCGGACGAGGCTGTGGACGATGGAGGTCGGGTGCACGACGACATCGATCTTTTCGTAGGGAAGCTCGAAAAGATAGTGGGCCTCGATCAACTCGAGACCCTTGTTCGCGAGCGTGGCCGAGTCGATCGTGATCTTCGGCCCCATGGACCAGGTCGGATGCGCGAGAGCCTCCCCCACGCTCACTGATTCGAGATCGGAGAGCGAATGGTTTCTGAATGGCCCGCCGGAGGCGGTGAGCACAAGCGAGTCGATCGTCTCCGAGGGCCGGCCTTCGAGGCACTGGAACACCGCGGAATGCTCGCTGTCGACCGGAAGCAGCAGCCCCCCGCCCCGCTTCCAGGCCGCGAGGGCGAGGTCGCCGGCGGCGACGAGGCTCTCCTTGTTCGCGAGCGCGAGCGTGACTCCCCGCTCGAGCGCCCAGAGCGTTGCTCCGACTCCCGCGAAACCGACGACCGCGTTCAAGACGAGATCGGGCTCGCAGGCTTCGAGCAGTTGTATGACGTCGCCGCCGACCTGCACGTGCTCGACGCGGTAGCGCGCTGCGAGATCGTCCAGTGGCTGCGAGCCCGAAGTGAGAGCGACGATCTCCAGATCCGAGTGCGCGTCGACGATCTCGAGCGCCTGCCGCCCGATCGAGCCGGTGGCCCCGAGCAGCGCAATCCGCCTGACGTCGGTGGCCACGAGCACTTGCGCAGGCTAACCGTCGGCGTGTTCAGAAAGCGCTACGCTGCGTCATCGTCCGCTCGCTGCATCGATACGGGGACGATGCAAACCAGCTCGGGGAGCTCTTTCTCCCGGACGGGCAGGGGAGGCCGCACCCCGTCGTTGTGGTCATTCACGGCGGCTACTGGAAGGCCCGCTACGACCGGTCGCTGATGACGGGACTCTGCGAAGATTTGGCCGGCCGTGGCGTCGCTGCGTGGAATCTCGAGTATCGACGGATGGGTAACGGCGGGGGTTGGCCGGAGACCTTCGACGACGTCGCTTCAGGAGTCGATCTGCTCTCCGAGCTCGAGGCATCGCTCGATCTCGAGCGGGTCGCGGCGGTCGGCCACAGCGCCGGAGGTCACCTGGCGCTCTGGGCGGCTGCGCGCACGACGCTCTCGGGTGACGCGCCCGGGGCTGCGCCGCGGGTTGTTCCCCGCGCCGTCGTGTCGCAGGCAGGTGTCGCCGACCTGCGTCTCGCCGCTGTCACGTCGCCCTCGAACGAGCCGACACTCGCGCTCATCGGTGGATCTCCCGAGGAGCAGCCGGAGCGCTACGCACTCGCGTCGCCCCGTGAGCGCCTGCCGCTCGGAGTCGAGCAGCTGGTGCTCCACGGCGATCAGGACGAGACCGTCTCCATGCTTATCTCCGAGTCCTATGCCGTGGCCGCGGAGGCGCTCGGCGATCCGTGCGAGCTACGAGTGCTGCCGCGTACCGGGCACTTCGAGCACATCGACGCCTCGACGGACGCATGGCGGATCAGCCGTGACTGGCTCGTCGAGCAGCTCAGTTGATCGCGGCCCGGAGCGAGGCGACGAAGCGTTCCAACCCCGAGGCGCCTTCCTCGGCAGCGGCCAGTGCCGCCGAGCCCACGACGATCCCGTCGGCGAGCTCGGCAGCCGCGGCTGCGTAAGCGGGCGTGGAGATGCCGAAGCCAGCATGGAGAGGCGCTTTGGTCAGTCGCCGGGTGCGCTCGACGAGCGGTGCGAGCTCGGGCGACAGCTCGCTGCGCGCGCCTGTAGTTCCCGTTAGCGTGACGAGGTAGAGCCAGCCGTCCGTTTGCTCCGCGGCGAGCCTGATGCGCTCGTCACTCGAAGTCGGCGCGACGAGTTGCACGCGGCGAAGCTCCGGCCGAAGATCGACGGGGAGATCGGCGACGATCAGCGAGGTCGCGCCGGCGAGCTCCGCGTCCCCTGCGAACCGCTCCCAGCCGTATGTCTCGAGCAGCGCCGCATACGTCATCGGCACCAACGGGACGTCTACTCGCTCGCGCGTTCTCCTCAGGCAGTCGAGACAGGCCGCGGTGCGCATGCCCTGAGCGAGCGCCCGTTCCGCGGCCAGGCGGATCGTCGGTCCGTCCGCGAGCGGATCCGAGAACGGAAACCCCAGCTCGACGATGTCAGCGCCTCCTGCGACCGCAGCGGCGGCGAGCTCGGGGGTCTCCGGACCCGCCATCAGATAGATGACGAGCGTCTTGGTCAGTGGGAGAGCACCTCGGCGAGGTCCTTGTCGCCACGCCCCGACAGGCCGACAAGGATGGTCTCGGCGTCGAGATCGAGCGCTCGGGCGAGCGCGTGCGCGGGCTCCAGCGCAGGGAGGATTCCCTCCAGCGACGCGAGCTGGTGGAAGGCGGCGACCGCCTCCGCGTCCGAGGCTGTCATGTACTCCGCTCGGCCGGAGTCCCGGAGATGCGCGTGCTCGGGCCCGACGCCCGGGTAGTCGAGCCCCGCGGAGATCGAGTGCGCGTCGAGCACCTGCCCGTCTTCGTCGGCCAGCACCGACGAACGGGAGCCGTGCAGCACGCTAGAGCGACCCGCCGACAGGCTTGCGGCGCCCTCGGCCTCGACGCCGACGAGCCGCACGTCTTTGTCCGCGATGAACCCGGCGAACAAGCCGATCGCGTTGGAGCCCCCGCCGACGCAGGCGACAACCGCATCGGGTAGTTGCCCGATCTGCTCGAGCACCTGCGCGCGAGCCTCACGTCCGATCACGGCCTGCAGCTCGCGCACGATTGCCGGATATGGATGGGGTCCCACGCACGAGCCGATCAGGTAGTACGTCGTGTCGACGTTCGTGATCCAGTCGCGAATCGCCTCGCTCGTGGCCTCCTTCAGCGTGCGCGTGCCGAACTCCACCGGCCGCACCTCGGCGCCGAGCAAGCCCATGCGCTCGACGTTCGGGTGCTGGCGCCGCATGTCCTCGGAGCCCATGTGGACGACGCACTCGAGGCCGAATCGAGCGCAAACGGTTGCCGCCGCCACGCCATGCTGCCCAGCCCCGGTCTCCGCGACGATCCGGCGCTTGCCGAGCCGGACGGCGAGGAGCGCCTGGCCCACCGCGTTGTTGATCTTGTGCGCCCCCGTGTGCAGGAGATCCTCGCGCTTGAGCAGGATCCGCTTCCCCGCCGGCGCGAAGCGAGCCGCCTCGTACAGCGGAGTCGGTCTGCCCGCGAAGCGCTCGAGCAGCTCGTCGAGCTCGGCGCGGAAGGTCGCGTCGGCCGAGGCTTCGTCCCAGCCGCGCGACAGCTCGTCCAGCGCCGGGATCAGCGTCTCTGGGACGTACCGTCCCCCGTAGTCGCCGTAGAGCCCGGGGCTTGCGGGCGCGTTCATCGTGCCGCCATCACATAGCCGCGGATGAGGTCGTGATCCTTGACGCCAGGCGCAGACTCGAGGGCCGAGCTCGCGTCCACGGCCCAGGGTCGCACCGCGTCGATCGCTGCGCGAACATTGTCGGGCCCGAGTCCGCCCGCCAGCATGACCCGGCCTTTCGCAGCGCGAGCTCGCTCGAGGTGCGCGGGGTCGGACTCCTCCCAGGGGAGGTCGAGCACCTTAGCCACCTCGTTGCCCTCGCGAAGGAGCACCGCGTCGCGACCGCGCACCTTTCCCTCTTCGCGTGGATAGAGCTGAACGAGATCCGCTGCGGCCCCGCTGGACTCGCCGACCTCCACCGCGACAGCGAGCATCGTCTCGGGGACGGAGAGCACACCCTGCGCACGCCGGGGGCTTCCTTCGGCCAGCACAAATCCAGCCATGTCTGCGCCGGCCTCGGCGGCAGCCGCGACGTCTTCGGCTCGAGTGAGTCCGCACACCTTCACGAGCGGACGCGAGAGAACCTCGGCGAGCTTCTGCGCGGGGTCGGACGCACGCATCAGCGCCGAGCCGACCAGGATCGCGTTCGCGCCCGCGAGCTCGGCAGCGGCGCCCTGCGCCCGCGATTCGATTCCGCTTTCGGCGACAACGATGCGGTCACGGGGCGCCGAGGCCACCAGTCCGAGCTGAGCCTGGCTGTCGATGGCGAACGTCGCGAGGTCGCGGGCGTTGATCCCGATCACGGGCGCGTCCAGATAGGTGGCCCGGGTCAGTTCCTCGGAGTCGTGTGCCTCGACGAGCGTGTCGAGCCCGAGCTCGGTCGCGACGCCGAGCAGCCGCCGCGCGGTCTCGTCGTCGAGATCCCGGAGGATGAGCAGAGCGGCGTCGGCGCCGGAGTCACGAGCGCGGCGCAGATCGTCGTCGGTCGAGAAGAACCCCTTCGCGAGCAACGGCAAACTCGCGGTCGACCGGGCGGCACGAACGTCGTCCCACGAGCCGTCGAATCGCGCGTCGACGAGGATCGAGACAGCGGCCGCACCCGCTCGCTCGTACGCCGCGGCGAGAATCGCCGGGTCGGCATCCGCGCGGAGCTCACCTGCTGACGGGGACCTGCGCTTCACCTCGGCGATGCCCCGCAGCCCCGAACCCGAGAGAGCGTCGCGAAAGCGGCCCATCAGAAGTCTTCCCGCGAGAATGCCGCCAACTGCTCGAGTCGCTCTGCTGCGACACCCGAGTCAACCGCTTCTCGAGCGAGCTCGAGGCCATCGCGCAGGTCGTCGGCGAGTCCGGCCGCGGCGACCGTGGCCGCGGCGTTCAAGAGAATTGCGTCTCGACGCGCGCCGCTCTCTCCGGCGAGAACACGCCTGATCGCCTCGGCGTTCTCCGCCGGATCGCCCCCGCGGAGCTCATCGGGTTGGCAGCGTTCGATTCCAAGTTCGACCGGATCAACCGTTCGCTCGCGCACGTTTTCACCGGCCACCTCGTAGACGAGATTCGGTCCCGCAGGCGAGAACTCATCGACTCCGTCAGCGCCGTGCACGACGAATGCCCTGGTCGTGCCGAGCAGCGCGAGCACCTCGGCCACGGTGTGAGCGACCCCGGCTGAGTACACGCCCATGACCTGAGCGCGGGCGCCTGCGGGGTTCGTCAACGGGCCGATGAGATTGAAGACGGTTCGCGTGCCGAGCTCGCGCCGAACGGGTGCTGCGTGTCGCATGGCCGGATGATGCACAGGCGCGAACATGAACCCGAATCCGTACAGATCGATCGAGCGAGCGATGCGCTCGGGCGGGAGCTCGAGCCGGAAGCCGAGCGCTTCGATCACGTCCGCCGACCCCGAGGCCGACGAGACGGCCCGGTTGCCGTGCTTCGCGACGGCGGCACCGGCGGCCGCGGCCACGATTCCGGCAGCCGTCGAGATGTTGAGCGTCCGCGCTCCGTCTCCGCCCGTGCCGGCCGTGTCCACGAGGTCGGTCCTCTCCGGCCGCACCGGCAGAACATGATCGCGCATCGCCTCCACGCAGCCGGCGATCTCAACCACCGTCTCGCCCTTCGCCCGCAGCGCGACGAGAAAGCCGCCGATCTGCGCGGGCGTCGCCTCGCCGCGCATGATCTCGTCCATCACGGAACGAGCCTCTTCACGAGCTAGATCTCGTCCGTCGAGCAGCCTCGCGATCGCTGGCTGGATCATCCGGCGAAGTGTCGCGGAACCACCCGGGATCAGCCGACCGCGAGGATCACGAAGTAGGCTGCTGGGCTCGCCCAGAGCAGAGCGTCCAAGCGGTCGAGGATGCCGCCATGTCCGCCCAGCAGGCGTCCGGAATCCTTCATCTGCAGGTCGCGCTTGACCGCCGACTCGAAGAGATCGCCGAACACGGCCGCGAGCGCGACCGCGGCGCCGAGTAGCAGCGTCTGCGGAATCGTCAGGAACTCGTCGCGATCCTTGTAGAGGATCAGGAACGCCGCCGCCATCGCGGCCAGCACTCCCGCAACCAACCCCTCCCAGGTCTTTGCCGGGGAAATCGCGGGCGCCATTCTGTGGCGACCAAGCGTGCGGCCGACGAAGAATGCCACTGTATCCGCGGCGAAGACGGTGAACATCACCGCAATCACCGCCCAGAAGCCGTGGTCGGGGATGTCGCGCACGAGGAGCAGGAGCCCGAGGCCTGCTCCCACCCACACGACCCCGAGCAGCGTGATGCCAAACGACGTCGTCGCGGACGTTCGGATGTCCGAGAGGCCGTAAAAGACGAAGGAGAGGAAGAGCGTCGCCAGGATTCCGCCGAGCATCCACGGGAGATCGCCGAGTTGGAGGCCGAAGAGCGTGAGGATGAAGCCGAGGTACCCGGCAATGACGAGCGGACGACGCTCCCTGGCCATCCTGAAGAGCTCGTGCAGGCCGAGGAGCCCGGCCACGAGAGCGAGCCCGAAGAGCCACCAGCCGCCCAGATACACGACGCCGATGACGAGCGGGAGGAGGGCAGCGGCGACGAGCAGGCGAGAGAGGAGCGGGTTCATCGGCGGGTTCTTGGCCGATGAGCGTGGAGGGGTGTGGGGAACCGGGGGGTTCCCCACGCTCTCGAGAAGAAGGGAGCACGCGAGGGAAACATGGTTTCCCTCGCGAACGCGAGCCGAAGGCGAGTGTTGTTCATCGAGCGCCGAACCTGCGCCCGCGGCGCGTGTACTCCTCGAGCGCCGCGCGCAGCTCGTCTTCTCCGAAGTCCGGCCAGTAGGTCTCCGCAAATACAAACTCGGCGTAGGCCGACTGCCAGAGCAGGAAGTTGGAGAGCCGCTGCTCGCCCGACGTCCGGATGACGAGATCGGGATCGGGCAGCTTGGGCGCAGAGAGGCGGGCGGCCAGGGTTTCCTCGGACACGTCCTCGGGTCGGATCCCGTCTTCGACCAGCGACCGTGCAGCTTCGACGAGCTCGGCGCGACCCCCGTAGTCGAACGCGATCCAGAGGTGGAGCCGGTCGTTAGGAGCTGTTTCCGCCTCTAGCGTCGCCATCTTCTCGCGCAGCGCTTGTGGAATCCGGTCGCGTCGCCCGAAAAAGCGCGTGCGAACACCTTGATGCGCGAGGTCCGGGAGCTCGCGCTCGATCGTCTCCTCCAGCAGGTCGAGAATCGACTCGACCTCGTCGGGCGGGCGGGCCCAGTTCTCGGTCGAGAACGCGTACACGGCCAAGGAGCGCACGTCGAGGTCGATCGCGGCTTCTACCGTTCGCCGAAGCGCACGAGCCCCTTCACGATGTCCTTCGGCAACGGACAGGCCGCGGGACGCAGCCCAGCGCCCGTTCCCGTCCATGATGATGGCGACGCTACGTGCTGCCGCGGAGTCGTCGCTCGAGACGCCGTCGGACAGCCGTCAAACCTCCATGATCTCCGTCTCCTTGACCTTCAGGAGATCGTCGATCGCCTTCGTGTGCTCGTCGGTGACCTTTTGCACCTGTTGCTCGGCACGCCGCTCCTCGTCGTCTCCGACATCGCCATTGGTGACGAGCTCGCGGAGGTGCTGCATCACGTCTCGGCGGACGTTCCGAATCGCGACCTTCCCGTCCTCGCCCACCCGGCGCACGACCTTGACCAGTTCCTTTCGCCGCTCCTCGGTGAGCGTCGGAATCGGCAGGCGGATGATCTTGCCGTCGTTCGAGGGTGTCAGGCCGAGGTCGGACTCCTGGATCGCGCGCTCGATCGACTTCATCGATCCCGGGTCGAACGGTTGCACCGTCAGGAGTCGCGCCTCCGGCGCCCCGATCGACGCGAGGCTCTTCAGGGGAGTCGGCGTGCCGTAATAGTCGATCGTCACGCGGTCGAGAAGGGCCGGCGAGGCGCGCCCGGTACGGATCGAGTTGAACTCGTGATGTGTCGCCTCGATCGACTTGTCCATCCGCCGTTTCGCGTCTGCGAGGAAGTCCTCGATCGCAGCCATTCGCCCTCCTTGGTTAGGAGCTCGGGGTCGAGATGATCGTGCCCACACGCTCACCGGCGGCCACGCGGCGGATGTTGCCTGCGGCGAGCTCGAAGACGTAGATCGGCAGCCGGTTGTCCATGCACAGCGAGAGCGCGGTCGTATCCATGACCTTGAGCCCGCGCTCGATCGCCTCGAGGTGTGTGAGCTCGGGGAGAAAGCGCGCGTCTGGGTTCTCGTGCGGGTCGCCGTCGTACACGCCCTCGACGTTGTTCTTCGCCATCAGGATCGCCTCGGCACCGATCTCGAGCGCGCGCAGGGCGGCTGCGGTGTCCGTCGTGAAGAACGGGTTGCCCGTACCGGCGGCGAAGATGACGATCCGGCCCTTCTCGAGATGTCGTATCGCGCGGCGGCGAATGTAGGGCTCGGCGACCTCGGAGACAGCGATCGCGGACTGCACGCGCGTCTGGACGCCGAGCCGCTCGAGGGCGTCTTGGAGCGTGAGCGCGTTCAGGAGTGTCGCCAGCATGCCGGCATAGTCCGCGGTCGCGCGGTCCATGCCCTCGGCGGCCGCCGCCATGCCGCGATAGATGTTCCCGGCGCCGACGACGATCGCGAGCTCGGTGCCGGCCTCGTGCACCGCCAGCACCTCCTCACCGATCGCGACGACGGTCTGGGGGTCGATCCCGTACGAACGATCACCGAGAAGCGCTTCGCCGGAGACCTTCAGAAGCGCGCGATGGAAAGGCGTTGGCGTCTCGGTGGAGAGCCGCTCGGTCACCTCTTCCGCGTGGGTCGTCACGATCCGGCGACCGACACCCGCGCGAAGCGGACGACGGAGGCGTTCGCCTCCTCGAGCGCCTGCGTGACGCTCTTCGAGGCATCGTGGATCCAGGCCTGGTCGGCGAGAACGCCTCCCGGAGTCGCAGCGAAGAATCGCTTTCCAAGCATGCCCTCCACGATCTTCTCACGTGCGGCCTCGGGCTTCGACTGCACTTCGTCCGAGTTGAGGAAAATCGAGCGCTCAGCGTCGATTGCTTCGCTCGGAACGTCGTCTCGCGTCCCCCACTCCGGCGCTGCGAAGGAGATGTGCATCGCCACCTGCCGGGCCAGCTCCGGGGATCCGCCCTGGAGCTCGACGAGGACACCGATCTTGTTGGCCGGCGGATGGGCGTACGCGGCAACGACGTTGCCGGCCGGCGCATCGAAGCGCTCAGCGCCGACGACGACGATGTTCTCGCCGAGCTTTCCAACGAGCTCCATTCGTTCGTCGTCGAAGCGCTCGACCGCGCCGGGCCCCTCGGCATGCACCGCGCGCAGGACGCGCTCGGCGAATGTCTGGAACTCGTCGCTCTTCGACACTGGCTCGGTTTCGCAGCCGATCCCGGCGATCGATCCGGTCAGTCCTTCCACGATGTAGCCCACAAGACCTTCGCTCGTGGATCGTCCGGCGCGCTTCCCGGCTGCCGCCATGCCGCGCTCGCGGAGGAGTGTTCGGGCGGCCTCGAGGTCGCCGGCGGTCTCCTCGAGCGCGCGCTTGCAATCCATCATTCCCGCGCCGGTCCGCTCGCGAAGCTCCTTCACCTGGCCCGCGCTGATCGTGGTGCTCACTGCTTCTCGCCTCCCTCGGCGACCCCGATCGCGGCTGCCTCGGGCTCGAGCGTCTCAACGGGCGGCGGCTCCTCGTCTGAATCCGACGTCTCGTCGTTCGAGCTAGCCATGGGTTCGTCCATCTCGGCATCGACCTCGGCCTTGGGGGCTGCGAACTCCGCTGGAGAGACCTGCGCCTTCCCGGCCGCGATCCCATCGGCGACCACCTTTGCGATCAGGTTGGAGGCACGGATCGCGTCGTCGTTTCCGGGGATGATGAAATCGGCTTCGTCCGGGTCTGCGTTTGTGTCGACCAGGCCGATGATCGGCACACCCAGGCGGCGCGCCTCGCGGACCGCCAGCTGCTCTTTCTTCAGGTCGATGACGAAGACCGCGTCGGGCTGGCGCTTCATGTCGGCGACGCCGCCAAGGTTGGATTCGAGCTTTTCGAGCTCGGCGGTGAGCGAGATCCGCTCCTTCGACGGCAGGAGATCGAGCTGCCCCTCGGTCTGCAGGCGGCGTAGGTCGTGGAGATATGAGATCCGCTCCGAGATCGTTCGCCAGTTGGTCAAGAGGCCGCCGAGCCAGCGATTGGACACGTACGGCATGCCGACGCGCGTCGCGTGCTCCTGCACCGCCTCCTGCGCCTGCTTCTTGGTGCCGACGAAGAGGACGGTTCCCCTCCGCTCCGCGACATTGCGCGCGAAGTCGTGCGCCTCCTCGAGCAGCTCGAGGGTCTTCTGGAGGTCGATGATGTAGATCCCCCCGCGCTCGGAGAAGATGAAGCGGCGCATCTTCGGGTTCCAGCGTCGCGTCTGGTGGCCGAAGTGGACGCCGGCCTCCAGGAGCTCTCGCATAGTTACGACTGACACAGGATCAGCCCCTTTCAGGTTGGTTGGACGGTGTTGCGCCGGCGGGCCGGGCGGAACCGCGCTCACAGCACGGCACCCCCGCCTCGGCTGGATCGCCGGGTGGAAGGTCTAGGACACGGCAGAGTCTACCCGTAGGGGCCGGGCATGCTCGGCCCTACAACTGCCGAGCATGCTCCAGCGCGATCTCCAGATCGTGCGGGAGCGGCGACGTGATGTCGATCTCGTCGCCCGTTGAAGGGTGCGGGAAACGAAGGCGGTGCGCGTGCAGGAACTGCCGCTCGAGCCCGAGATCTCCTCGGACGCCGTACTGCGAGTCACCCGACACGGGAAGGTCGATCGCGGCCAGATGCACGCGAATCTGATGCGTGCGGCCCGTTTCCAGGCGGACGTCGAGAAGCGCATGCTCGCTCAGGAGCTGGAGAGCCTCGAAGTGCGTCACGGCGTCCCGAGGCTCGTCACTGTCCAGGGAGCGCTTCGTCGGGTCGCGACGGTCGCGGCCGAGCGGAGCGTCGATCCGGCCCGTTCGTGAGCGGGGGAGGCCCCGTACCAGCGCGCGGTAGCGTCGCTCGACCTCGCGCTTCCTGATCGCCTCCTGCAAGACGGCGTGCGCGTCGTTAGAACGGGCGACTACGAGCAGGCCGGACGTATCGCGGTCGAGCCGGTGCACGATTCCGGGGCGCTCCGGGTCTGGGCCGCCGGCCGCTCCGAGGGAGACGAGCTGGCCCGCCAGGGTTCCCCTTCTGGCGCCAGCGCCGGGATGCACGACGATCCCGGCCGGCTTGTCGAGGACGAGAAGGTGCTCGTCTTCATAGAGCACGGAAACGGTGACCGCCTCGGCCGCCAGGCCGGGAGCCGCTCCAGGCAGCTCGGTTTCGACGACGGATCCCGACTCGAGCCGAAAGCTCTTCGGCCGAACCTCGCCATCGACTCGTACTGCACCGTCTCGAAGCAGTCGCTCCGCCAGCGACCGCGTCCCGATCTCCTCGCGCGCGGCGAGCGCCTTGTCGAGGCGTGTGCCCGCGTCCTCGTCAGCGACGCTGAAGCGCAGTGTCCCCATCGCGCGCCCCATGCATGCGATCCGACCGATCGGCGAGGACGAGCGTGCTGAAGAGCACCGCGACCCCCACTACGATGAACGTGTCGGCGAGGTTGAAGGCCGGCCAGGCTTCGAAGTCGAGAAAGTCCGTCACGCGGCCCAGGCGCACGCGGTCGACCAGATTGGCGATGCTTCCACCGAGAACGAGCCCCAGTCCGACCGGCAGGATGGGATGCCGTTTGGCCGAGCGGGCGAAGAACCAGACCATCATCCCGACCGCCACGGCCGTGATTGCGATGACGAAGCTCGTCCGGCTCGCGAAGAGCCCGAAAGCGATGCCCGAGTTCTCGACGTGGTGGATGGAGAACGGGCCGAAGAGGTCGACGCGTTCTCCGACAGCGAGCGTGCGCCCAACAACCTGCTTCGTGAGCTGATCGGCGACTATGGCCGCCGCTGCGACTGCGAGCAATGCGAGCCATTGAGCCGGTCCGGCCGCCAGCGAGCGTTCGGCGGACGAGATGGGCTGCAGCGCGTTTGCGGTCGACCCGACCCGCACATCGACCTGCTGAATCTCGCGAGCGGGCTCGCTCACGCGCGTCTCACCCTTGCTCTTGCACGCGCTTGTCGTCGATGCAGAGCGTGGCCCAGGGAACCGCCTCCAGCCGCTCCACGCCGATCGACTTGCCGCAGACGACGCAGGTGCCATACGTTCCGTCTTCGATTCGTTTCAGAGCTGCCTCGACCTCGGCGATGAGGTGCTCGGCGTTCTCTTCTAGACCTTCGTCGAGCTCGCGCATGTACGTCTCGGTCGCCGAGTCCGCGATCTCGCCTGCGCCGCTCGAGAGGTCGCCCGTCTCATCGGTCAGCGAGGCTTCGTGGTTCACGCCTTGTCGCGCCGTGCGAAGCCGCTCGAGCTCGCTCTCCAGCTCCTTGCGGAAGTGGGCGAGATCGAGAGTCACCTTGCTCCCGCGGGCACAGAAAGCCTCTCCCCTGCGACTTCGGAGGTGAGCCCCTCAACGATGACAGTCTTGTCTCGTGACGTTTTCC